>JAJQEC010000036.1 GCA_021201815.1 Candidatus Azobacteroides sp.
TCCCTTTGCCTTGCCGCTTCGGCTTCTTTCTTCTTTTGTTCCTCTTTTTGCTTTTGTTCTCTTTGTCTTGCCGCTTCGGCTTCTTTCTTCTTTTGTTCTTCTCTTTGTTTTTGCTCCCTTTGCCTTGTAGCTTCTGCTTCTTTCCTTTGTTGTTCCTGTCTTTGTTGTTCTCTTTGTCTTGTAGCTTCCGTTTCTTTTCGTTGTTGTTCTTGTTTCTGCTGTTCTCTTTCCCGTTGTATATTTTGTTGAACAGTTGGTCTGCCGGAAGTATTATTGTTATTATTTAGTCTTGTTGCATTGTCTCTGGTTGTTGGCGATGGAGTTCTCAGTGGGGGAGTATTCCTGCTATTTTCTTGGGTATGTCTGTTAGACTGGGGCCTGGTAACTGTTCCTGCATTGCCGGAGTTATTTCCCGGTTTTACTACAGCCGGTCTCCCCGGATTAACAGGCTTGTTACCATTCGGATTTTTTATAAGTGGCCGGTTTGGATTTGGTTTTAATACCGGAGGAGTAACCCGTGAAGGCTTTTTGTTGCCAGGCCTGTAGCTCGGTGGAAACTGGTTTGGCAAATAATAATAATCATAATAATAATTTAAATTCCATTGAGGAAATTCTTCTATGTAATAATAGTCATTGTATTCGTTATATAAATAGTAATTGTGAGGATGATTCTCCTGATAGCTGTAATCCGGATAATCCCTGTCGTTTTCATAATAAAAATCGGTTTCCGGTTGGTCATTCCATTTGTCCTGGTAGAAATAAGAAGGTTCTTCATAGAAATATAATGGTTGGTCATACCCTGTTGTTCCGGAAGATTTTCGGTTATTTATCCCGGGATAAGAGCCGGTTGTGGAATAGAGATCGGACATATAGGACGTATAAAGAGAATCTTCCTGATTTTCAAAATTCCATTCGGAATTTCCCTCCGGATACTCTTCTGTAATTATCTCCTTTTGTTCCCGGGATAGAGTTTCTTCTGTATTCTTTGAATTACATCCGGTGTAAAATATCAGACTTGCTGCCAGTATCGCGATTTGTAATGTAGTATATGGTTTCATAGGGGTAAATATATTAGGTGATACAATAGATATCAATTTTTCCCGGATATTCTTCGGGTTATTTAAAGAATTTATTCAGGATATCTGAAAAACGGTTAACTGGCAGTTATATAAATTCAGACTATATAATTTCGTTTAGGTTTAATAATTCTTTATTTTTTTATTCCTATTTTTATTGAAAAAGGTAAAAAATTAATGGGGCTTCTTTTTAATAAGTTTTGTTTCTGTCAAAAAAATCCAACAACTTTTGCTAAAGAATACGTTTTCAATTTATAAGTTACAAAAGTAGAATAGTATACAAAATAAATTATAGTATTTCTAGTCTTTTTAATACATTAAAAGATCTTATTCATTAATTTTTACACAAGTAATGTTGACTTAATCTATTAATGGCATGCCGGATTTAAGCAAAGAAATATTATCCAAGAAGAAAAGGATAAATTTATAAAAAGTGTTTAAATCAAAATAATTCGATAACTTTGTAAAATAACTAACACTGTAATCAATATGAATAAATCATTAAGACGACTATTCTAAAAAAGCAATTATAAAACAAACTGTAAAGAGTATTGTTGTCCTTCTTCCTAATCTGGTGAAAATGATTATTGGATATAGCAATTGTATTTGTGGGAACTATATAAAATATAATGAGAGAATAGAATTTACTATATAGGCTGGCCTGTTAAGTTTTGGAAGACGAAATTAAAATAACATGGAAGAGGATTAAAATTTTCAAACAGTTTACCTAAAAGATATGTAAAAGTAAAATTGAGGAATATAAAAAATACAGATATTAATATAATATGAAAACATTATTTCCAGGATATAGTAGAAAGTCTGATATCGATTTAAATAAAATGTGGAAGGAGAGTGTATTAATTTTTGATGCTAATGTATTATTAAATTTATATCGTTATTCAGATTATACTAGAGATACGATTCTTGATTTAATTGAAAAATTTTCAGATAGAATATGGCTTCCTTATCAAGCAGCTTTAGAATATAACCGTAATAGATATGAAGTAATAGTAGAGCAAGAAAAAGCATATAATGAATTTATAAATAAGATAGAACAAATTCAGAAGGATTTAAAATCAAAAAATAAACCTCCTTTTTTGAGTAACTTGGTACATGAAAATTTAAATCAAGTATTTGGAAAAGTAATTTCAGAAGTAAAAGATAGCATAAATAAATATGCTGATTATCTTAAAGATGATCCTATTTATGATAGGCTTTGTACATTATTTTATCGCAAGATATCTCAACCTTATGAGGAGGAATTATTACAAGAAATATATGCAGAAGGTAAAACAAGATTTGAGAAAAAAATTCCTCCAGGATTTGAGGATGAGAAAAATAAAGAAGATGATAATAAGTATGGAGATTTAGTGCTATGGAAACAGATTATTGACAAAGGAAAAGAAACAGGAAAGTCTATTATTTTTATTACAGATGAAAGAAAAATTGATTGGTGGTGGAAGATAAGAGATGGTCGTAATATGGGGCCAAGACAAGAGTTAATAGCAGAAATAAATCAAGAAGCTAATATTGACTTTCATATGTATTCTTCAGAACGATTTCTTTCCTATGGACAAAATTATTTGGAAGAAAATGTAAATCAAAAGGCATTAGATGAAATAAAGGCTTTGAAAAGAGCAGAAGCAGAGGAATTTCATAAAAGGGAAGTAACGATAGAAAGAAATAGAGAAATAATGATCGAGAAATTGCAGAAAAAGTATATTTATATACAACACCAAATTTCTAAATTAGAAAAAAAAATTTATGAAATTAATATAAAACAAAAGGAGTTGAAAATTAGTTATCCTAATGATATGGAGTTTCAGGAATATGGTCATAGTTTAACTAAACATGCAGCTGACTTACAATTTGAAAAAGAAAACTTACAACATATGCTAATGGATCTTGAAAAGGAAAGAATAGAACTTGAGGAATGGTTTGATAAAGAAAAAGTTAAAGATGGTTATAGATATAGAACATATTATATGGAAAAATGATATTTTAGTTATTTAATTTGTTTTTTATCTTTAATTAATTAAAAGACAATTAATTTAAAATATATGGTAGCAAGAAAAAAGAAATCTTTCTTACCAGTTCTCTTTTAATCCGTTAATTTAGAAATCAAATAAAAATAGCTTTGATACTTTAAAGAAAGAACCCGCCGGAATCAATCAACAGCGGGTTCCTGGTGGGTTAACTTTCCCGAATTTACTTCATAGTGAAAACAGGTTATTTATTTCTTCGGAAAAATCTTTTATTTCCCGAAAGATTGGAAAGTTAATCCCAGACTATCTTAATATCAAATGTATATGCTCCGGGGAACTCGTCATAAAATTCGGAATCTATCGCATAGATACGGATGTATCCTTTTCTAGTACTACTATCATAATAGTAATCAGATGCAAAAGTATATTGCCAGTACTCTTCATAAAATATATCACCGTAGTAAGAAATACTGGGGAGTAATTGTTTTACATTATTTCCCGTATACATATAAACAAGTACAACTCCATACTCAAAAACATACTGGTCAAGGGGAGGGACTTCTATATCTACATAATACCAAAACCTTGATTCGTCTTCTCCGTCAGGATATTCAGGCACCCAATCTGAATTTCTAACATCCACAGTGGCAGAATAAAGATAAACTCCAGGGCCTTCCGGACCTTCCGGCCCTATTGGGCCCATCGGTCCCATCGGTCCTTCACAGGAAAAAAACGGTAACAGTATGAGTAAAAAGAATAATTTTTTCATAATTTTCATAATTTTAGTTTCTCTTTGGTTTTTTGATGGAAGAGAAAACAGAAAGTTTAATAAAGGAAAGAAAAAAAAGAAAAGTTTTTTATAGATGGCTGATAAATAGATTTTTGAAAAAGGAAATTTATTTTGTAATTGATAATTTATAGCCATTTTATTAAAGTATCCGTGTGCTGAGGCAGCACAGCTAGTAATATGGCGCCGCTACGCGGCTTGGAATGATATTTTGCCGGTTGTCAGGTTTCCGGATATTCTTTTATTTGGTATTTTGTAGATGCTTTTTTGCTTTCTTTTCCATTCATACAGGGATTACCTTTCTATAAATCAGAAATTCACCTATTTTAATGCATGCGTGGGATGCGTTTATTCGGAGAAACTGGAGGAAGTGAAAGCTATTCCCCCAAAAATCACTATCTTTGCACCCCGTAAAACAAGAGAAAGGGTTCTTTATTCTTTTAAATTTTTATTACTGTTATTTTTCCCTTTTCTCTTTTTTAGGAAAATGTTACTTGATTGATTATAAGAAAATAATATATATTTATGGCACTACGATGTGGAATTGTAGGACTTCCGAATGTAGGAAAGTCTACTCTTTTTAACTGCTTATCCAACGCAAAGGCTCAGGCAGCCAATTTCCCTTTTTGTACGATAGAACCGAATGTCGGTGTAATTACTGTTCCGGATGAACGGCTGAACAAACTTGCGGAACTTATCCATCCGCAACGGATCGTTCCTACTACTGTGGAAATTGTAGACATTGCCGGTCTGGTGAAAGGTGCCAGTAAAGGAGAAGGACTGGGAAATAAATTCCTTGCCAACATCCGGGAGACCGATGCTATCCTGCATGTGCTCCGGTGTTTCGATGATGAAAATGTAACCCATGTCGATGGAAGTGTCGATCCGGTGCGTGATAAAGAAATCATTGATGCCGAATTGCAATTAAAAGACCTGGAAACGGTAGAAAGCCGTATCTCTAAAGTGCAGAAACAGGCACAAACCGGAGGAGATAAAAATGCAAAGCTGGCTTATGATGTGCTGGTACGTTTTAAGGAGGCATTGGAACAGGGAAAGTCGGCACGTACAGTTACTTTTGAAACAAAAGATGAACAAAAGGTAGCAAAGGAATTATTTTTGCTTACCTCCAAGCCTGTATTGTATGTATGTAACGTAGAAGAGGGAAGCGCAGCTTCCGGCAATAAATATGTCGATATGGTACGGGAAGCAGTGAAGGATGAACATGCGGAAATCCTTGTGGTGGCTGCTAAAATCGAATCTGAAATTGCAGAGTTTGATACTTATGAAGAACGGGAAATGTTTCTGAATGAAATAGGATTGGAAGAATCGGGTGTTACCCGTCTGATTAAAGCTGCATACCACCTGCTCAATCTGGAAACCTATCTGACTGCCGGGGTACAGGAAGTACGTGCTTGGACGTATGAGAAAGGATGGAAAGCTCCCCAGTGCGCCGGTGTAATTCATACCGATTTTGAGAAAGGGTTTATCCGTGCGGAAGTGATCAAATATGATGATTTCATCCATTACGGGTCCGAAGCCGCCTGTCGAGATGCGGGAAAAATCTCTATTGAAGGGAAAGAATATATTGTACAGGACGGAGATATTATGCATTTTCGTTTTAATGTTTAATAGAAAGGTAAAAATGGCAACTGCCGGAGAATAATCCCTTATTTCCGGCAGTTGCCATTTTTACCTTTTATCTTTATTTATCATGTTTTCTCCTGACGAACTTTTCACTCTTGCTCAGAAAGCAGCAGGTGAGTCCCATAGTTTTTTTGCAAAGAACAAGAAGAAGTTGATAAAAGCCGACCGTTTGGTACAAATGCTTCATGAAGAAGCGTTTGAAAAAACGGATTGCCTGCAATGTGCGAATTGCTGCCGTTCACTCGGACCGGCTATGTATGATAAAGATATTGAAAGGATGTCGAAAGCACTTCGGATAAAACCCTCAGAAGTGGTGACACAATATCTTCGCAAAGATGAAGACGGAGATTATGTGTTTCGCACTATGCCATGTCCTTTCCTGATGCCTGATAATTACTGTTCAATCTACGAATACCGTCCTAAAGCCTGCCGGGAATATCCCCATACCGACCGAAAGAAATTTTACCAGATTTTTAAACTCACGGTAAGAAATACTTATACCTGTCCGGTGGCTTATAAAGTGATTGAAGATCTTAAAAAGAGGCTGTAGGGTAAATAATCCGGAAAGGAATGTCAGCTAAATCGCTTTCTCGGCTGTGGGTTAACCCTTCCCCCTTTTCGTAGAAAAGGGTACTTCTCTTCGGAGAAGGGAAGAGTTGTATGGTATTTTATCTTTGTATACTC
>JAJQEC010000006.1 GCA_021201815.1 Candidatus Azobacteroides sp.
ATGCAAACGTACGAGGGGAGTACCTTTTCCGTAGGAAAAGGGGTGGGGTTTGGTAATACCCACCTAACCGAACCCACCACTCCAAAAAGAGCTTCCGAACACTCCTGCGGTTAATGCCGTAAAAAACCCGATTTTCCGATTCACTAATTAACTAATTCTCATCCCTTTCTCATCCCAAAATAAAACCTTACCTTTGCATTTTTTAATAGAAATAAAGGTAAATGATTGCAGTTTCAAATTTAGGTATTCAATTTGGTAAAAGAGTATTATTCCAGGATGTGAACATGAAGTTCACTGCCGGGAATTGCTATGGTATAATCGGTGCAAATGGTGCCGGGAAATCCACGTTCCTGAAAATTATAAACGGAGAAAAAGACCCGACACAGGGTTCCGTCTCTCTTGGTCCGGGCGAACGGCTTTCCGTATTAAGTCAGGATCACTTTGCGTTTGATGAATTCAATGTCATTGATACGGTTATGATGGGGCATAAAACCCTATGGGAAGTGATGAACGAAAAAAACGCCCTGTATGCTAAGGAAGATTTTACAGACGAAGATGGAATCAAAGCTTCCGAGCTGGAAGAAAAATTCGCGGAACTAGATGGCTGGAATGCCGAAAGCGATGCCGCGAATCTGTTAAGTGGATTGGGGATTAGAGAAGATATCCATTATTCCCTGATGAAAGATATCAGCGCAAAACAAAAGGTGCGGGTGTTACTGGCACAGGCATTATTCGGCCAACCTGATAACCTGTTACTGGATGAGCCGACCAACGACCTTGACATCGAAACCGTCATGTGGCTGGAGAACTATCTGGCAAACTTTGACAACACGGTACTGATCGTTTCGCATGACCGACATTTCCTCGATTCGGTTTGTATTCATATAGTGGATATCGATTACGGTAAAATCGAATTATATGCCGGGAATTATAGTTATTGGTATGAATCCAGCCAGTTAGCGTTAAAGCAACAGCAGAACCAGAACAAAAAGGCGGATGAGAAACGGAAAGAGTTGCTGGAATTTATCCAGCGGTTCAGTGCCAATGTGGCAAAATCCAAGCAAACCACCAGCCGGAAGAAAATGCTGGAAAAACTGAATGTAGAAGAAATCAGGCCATCCTCCAGAAAATATCCGGGGATTATTTTCACTCCGTCCAGAGAACCTGGAAACAAAATACTGGAAGTAAAAGGATTATCTAAAAGTCTGAATGAAAAAGTATTATTCCATGATGTGAACTTTACGGTGGAAAAGGATGACAAAATTGTTTTCCTCTCCAAAGACCCTCGTGCAATGACTGCTTTTTTTGAGATTATTAATGATAATATGCCGGCAGATGAAGGAACGTATGAATGGGGACAAACCATTACTACTGCTTATCTGCCACTGGATAATTCAGCCTTCTTTAATACGGATTTCAATCTGGTAGAGTGGCTGAGCCAGTTCTCTGATGATACAACGGAGTTATATATCAAAGGCTTTCTCGGAAGGATGTTATTTTCCGGAGAAGAGATATATAAGAAAACCAGCGTATTGTCCGGAGGAGAAAAGATGCGTTGTATGATTTCCCGGATGATGCTGAAAGATGCCAATACACTGATCCTGGATTCGCCGACCAACCACCTTGATCTGGAATCGATTCAGGCTTTCAATAATACGCTGAAAACGTTTAAGGGAAATGTGTTGCTTTCATCACATGACCATGAGTTTATTCAGACAGTATGTAACCGTATCATTGAACTGACGCCTAATGGAATCATCGACAAAATGATGGATTACGACGATTACATCACCAGCGAAGCCATAAAACAGACAAGAGAAAGATTATATAAATGAGACAATGTGATAATATGCTAATGTGCCAATTTGATAATGTGTCAATGTGATAATTTGCCAATGTGCCAATGAAGATTGTTGGAAATCATTGGAAGAAAGAATGAGGATTGATAATTTTTTAATTAATATTTTCTTTCCCATTATCTAATTCCCACATTCATCCATTATCTTATTCTTATATTGGCACATTGGCATGAATGAAACAATGTGATAATGTGATAATATGACAATGAAAGGTGTTGGAAATCATTGGAAGAGGGAATGGGGGCTGATAATTTTTTGATTAACATCTTCTTTTCCATTATCCAATTCTCACATTGACACATTATCTCATTGGCATATTGGCATATTGGCATATTGGCACATTTAAAGATGTTTTATTTGAAAAGTTTAATGTAATTTTGCAGGTTAGAAAACAGTATTGCGGATTAAAGAGGAGCAGGCGAAAAGTTATTCATATTTAGTTAGTGTCCTATGGAATATAATTTTAGAGAAATCGAAAAAAAGTGGCAGAAATTCTGGGTTAAGAATAAAACGTATAAGGTTACCGAGAAACAGGATAAACCTAAATATTACGTATTGGATATGTTTCCGTATCCTTCCGGAGCAGGGCTTCATGTGGGACATCCGCTTGGATATATTGCTTCGGATATTTATTCACGTTATAAACGCCAGAAAGGATACAATGTGCTTCATCCGATGGGATACGATGCATATGGTCTTCCTGCAGAACAATATGCCATCCAGACAGGACAACATCCGGCTGTTACCACAGAAAATAATATTGCCCGTTACCGGGAACAACTGGACAAGCTTGGATTCAGCTACGACTGGAGCCGTGAAGTGCGTACCTGTGAACCCAAATACTATAAATGGACACAATGGGCTTTCATCCAGATGTTCAATTCTTATTATTGCAATGATGCACAACAGGCGCGCCCGATTACTGAACTGATCAGTCGTTTTGAACAACAGGGAACGGCTGGCCTGAATGTAGCCTGTACAGAAGAATTGACTTTTTCTGCAGAAGAATGGCAGGAATATACCGAAGAAGAAAAACAGGAGATCTTGTTAAATTACCGGATTGCTTACCTGGCAGATTCTCATGTAAACTGGTGTCCGGCACTGGGTACCGTATTGGCAAATGACGAGGTTATCAACGGATTATCCGAAAGAGGAGGACATCCGGTAGAACAGCGTGTGATGCGCCAGTGGAGCCTTCGGGTTTCAGCTTATGCGCAACGCCTGTTAAATGGTCTGGATCAGGTAGACTGGACCGAATCATTGAAGGAAACCCAGCGCAACTGGATCGGCGGAAGTGAAGGTGCCGAGATTACATTCCACGTAAGTCCGGGAAAGAAAAACGAGAACGATGGTGCTGCTTCGGATGAGTTTCCGCTTCCCTCCTATTTTCAGGGTGATCTGAAAAAGTGGAATGCATTATCACAAGTAGCGGCAAAAGTAAGACAAACGGATCCTATCCACACTAAATTATGGGATATATTATCTGCTTCCAATATAAATTATGAACTAAAGAAAGATCAGCCGGTCGCGTTTTTCATTGCTGATTTTCTTTATCCGGAAAAACGCCTTATTATTGAAATTACCGGTTTGACGCCGGAAGACGAAGAATATAAAACCTATTTGAGGGAACGGCTGGCACTTTTATCAAAATATCAGTTCCAGGTAGTCCGGATTTCCAAAGAGGAAATCGAAGAAGATCCGGATGGAGTTGTTTCCCGCATAAAAGGAAAACTGAATTCGATTCCTTTATTTGATAAAGAGAGCGGCCTACAATCCGTGCGGTCCTCCTGTTCTATGGAAACAGGAGAAGTAACGGTTGATAAATCATTTACGGTATTCACAACACGTGCGGATACAATTTTCGGGGTAACCTTCATGGTTCTGGCTCCGGAAAGCGAACTGGTACAGGAATTAACTACCCCGGAACAGGAAGAAGCCGTAGCGAACTATCTGGAAGCTACTAAAAAAAGAACCGAAAGAGAGCGGATGGCGGATAAAAAGGTATCGGGAGTATTCACCGGTTCTTACGCAATCAATCCGTTTACCAATAAAGAGATTCCGATCTGGGTAGCTGATTATGTACTTGCCGGATACGGAACAGGAGCCATTATGGCAGTACCGGCTCACGATAGCAGGGATTATATATTTGCTAAACATTTTAATCTGCCTGTTATTCCATTGATCGAAGGATGTGATGTTTCCGAAGAGAGCTTCGATGCAAAAGACGGAATCATGATTAACTCCGGATTCCTGAACGGGCTGACAGTAAAGCAGGCCATTCCCAGAGCAATCGAAGAAGTAGAAATGAGAAAACTGGGAAAAAGAAGGACAAACTACCGGTTAAGGGATGCCATATTCAGCCGCCAACGGTACTGGGGAGAACCATTTCCAGTCTATTATAAAGGAAAGCTTCCGTATATGATTCCACTGAATAAACTACCGCTGGAATTGCCGGAAGTGGATAAATTTCTTCCGACCGAATCCGGAGAACCTCCGCTAGGGCATGCAACGAAATGGGCATGGGATACAGAAAAAGAAGAAGTGACAGATACCAGCAGAATTGACCATGTAACCGTATTTCCATTGGAGTTGAATACAATGCCCGGTTTTGCCGGTTCTTCTGCTTACTATTTACGTTATATGGACCCGAATAACAGCCGGTCGCTGGTGAGTAAAAAGTCAGTCGCTTACTGGAGAAACGTAGACTTATATATCGGAGGGACGGAACATGCGACAGGGCATCTGATCTACAGCCGTTTCTGGAATAAATTCCTGTTTGACTTAAAGGTTTCCTGCGAAGAGGAGCCTTTTAAAAAGCTGATTAATCAGGGAATGATTCAGGGACGCTCCAACTTTGTTTACCGGATAAATGGAACCAATACGTTCGTTTCCTGCAACCTGAAAGATCAATATGAGGTAACACCTATCCACGTAGATGTGAATATGGTAGAAAATGATGTACTGGATATCGAACGGTTCAAAAACTGGAATCCGGAGTATGCTTCAGCCGAATTTATTCTTGAAAACGGGAAATATATTTGCGGATGGGCAGTAGAAAAAATGTCCAAGTCTATGTTCAACGTGGTGAATCCGGATGATATTGTAGAAAAATACGGAGCAGATACCTTGCGGATGTATGAAATGTTTCTGGGGCCACTGGAAATTTCAAAACCTTGGGATACAAACGGAATTGATGGTGTGCATCGTTTCTTACGTAAATTCTGGAACTTATTCTACAAAGACGAACCGATTCCGGACTTGTCTGATGATAAAGCAACACCGGAGGAATTAAAGTCATTGCATAAATTGATAAAGAAAGTAAGTTACGATATTGAGCATTTTTCTTTTAATACCTCGGTAAGTGCGTTTATGATCTGTGTAAATGAACTGACGGCACTGAAATGTAACAAAAGGGAAATATTGAAAGACCTGGTCGTACTCATTGCTCCTTTTGCACCTCATATTGCTGAGGAATTATGGCACAGGCTGGGAAACAATTCGTCGGTATGTGATGCCGAATGGCCGGAATATAAAGAAGAATATCTGGCAGAAAACTCTTTCACCTATTCTATTTCCTTCAATGGGAAATCCAGGTTCAATATGGACTTTGCAGCGGATGCATCCAAAGAAGAAATCGAAGCGGCAGTCCTGAAAGACGAGCGGTCTCAGAAATGGATGGATGGTAAAACACCAAAGAAAATCATTATCGTACCAAAAAAAATTGTGAATATTGTGATTTAAGAGATATTAAATTAAAAAAACAGAGGGATATGTCATTTCTAACATATCCCTCTGTTTTTTTTAGGATCTGACGGCTTTTTAGAAAAAACTATTCCTTTTGGCGGAATATAGAAGATGAGGATTATTACTAAACCCCACTCTTCCCTTCCTAGAAGGGAAGTACCTTTTGACTTCGTCAAAAGGGGAAGGGTTAACCCACGGTTATAAAGCAGTTATTAACAAAGAAATAAGATTTACCTATGAAAAAATAACCAAGATAAAGTAATCCGGAAACTTCATAATTTTTCTTTTTGGTGGCTTTACTTCTTTTGATCAAACCCCACCCCTTTCCCGTAGGGAAAGGTACTCCCCTCGTACGTTTGCATG
>JAJQEC010000019.1 GCA_021201815.1 Candidatus Azobacteroides sp.
CATGCAAACGTACGAGGGGAGTACCTTTTGGCTCCGCCAAAAGGGGTGGGGTTTGGTAGTACTAATTTCTTTCTTTGCTTCCCATAACCATCCCGGTTATTTTCCCATAGGTGAAATCTTATCCTTTTTTTACAAATCGTTTCTCAGCCGTGGGTTAACCCTTCCCCTTTTGACTTCGTCAAAAGGTACTTCCCTTCAGGGAAGGGAAGAGGGGGATTTGGTGAAAAGCATCAAGAGTACCAGAAAAACACCTCTGCAAACCTGCCAATTCACCAAAATATCCTATATTTATTCCGGATTTTAAAAATATTCATTCTATGAAAATACTTATCACCGGTGCAAGCGGATTTATCGGAAGTTTTATTGTGGAAGAAGCATTAAACAGAGGCTTTGAGGTATGGGCCGGAATAAGGGAAAGCAGTAGCAGGGAATATCTTACGGATTCCCGCATCCGGTTTATTGACCTGAAATATGGAAACATAAAGGAACTAACGGAGCAACTGCAGGAATTTAAAGAGAAAAATGGCAAATGGGATTACATTGTCCACAACGCAGGAGCTACCAAATGCCGGAAAAAATCCGATTTTGATACTATCAATTATCTATATACCAAAAATTTTGCCGATGCGCTGCTTACCTGTGGGATACAACCGGCCAAGTTCGTCCTTATGAGTAGTCTGAGCGCATGGGGTCCTGTTCAGGAAAACACCATGCAGCCACTCAGTATAACGGACAAACCGGCACCTGATACCGCTTACGGAAAGAGTAAATTAAAAGCAGAAAGATACATTCAGCAATTACCGGATTTCCCTTATATGATCCTTCACCCGACCGGAGTATACGGACCAAAGGAAAAGGATTATTACCTAATGTTTAAATCAGTAAAACAAGGAATTGAATTTTTGGTAGGTTATCAACCCCAGTACATTACGTTTGTGTATGTGAAAGACCTGGTGAAAGTTATCTTTGCGGCACTGGAATCCGACCTGACCAATCGTTCTTACTTTGTATCAGACGGACAAACGTATACCGGAACTGATTTCTCTCTTCTTATTCAACAGGAATTAGGGAAAAAATATGTGGTGCGTTTAAAAATGCCGCTGCCTGTCGTGAAGGCAGTTTCCCTGATTAGTGAAAAGATCGCTTCCGTATCCGGAAAAACAAGTACGTTGAATAGTGATAAATATAATATTTTCAGGCAACGAAACTGGAAATGCGATATTTCCAACTTGAAAAAAGACCTGCATTACCTGCCGGAATATGACCTGCGGAAAGGAGTAGCAGAAACAACGAAATGGTATAAAGAACAAGGCTGGCTTTAAAAAACCTGCCAGGCTTTATCGGATTTCAGCATGCTGTAATGGGCCAGGTTGGCAAAACCACTGATCAGTAATTCTCCTTCCCTTTCAATTCCTTCAAAAGTAAAACCCAGCTTTTCCGGGATATTGCGGCTTTTTGTGTTGCTGACAGCTGCCCGGATCTGAATACGGTTCATCTCTCTTTCTCCGAACAGATAGGTTACCAGAAACTTTAAAGATCGGGTAATCACACCTTTTCCGCGGTATTTTTCTACCAGCCAGTAACCGATTTCTGTTTTGTGGTTAGCCAAGTCCGTATCCCGGGTACCAATCAGCCCGGCAAATTCACCGTTCCGGCGAATGACAAAGGTTAGTTCCGGCGTGGACAGGCAATGCTCTATAAACGCTCGGGTATCTTCTTCCTTTTCTGTCGGATCGATAAAAGGCAGCCACTCACGCAAAGCTTCCCGGTTACTATCTATTCCATGAAATACATCCGCAGTATCGGCAAGGCTAATCGCTGACAACGTGATTTCTTCGGAAACCGGGAAAGAAATATCCATTTTTATAAAATCATTTTTTCTATCGGAATCACCAGAATTCCTTCTGCACCCAAGGCTTTCAGTCTTCCGATCACTTCCCAGAATTGTTTTTCACTAATAACAGAATGCAGGGAACACCATCCTTCTTCTACCAGAGGCATGATGGTCGGACTTTTGATGCCCGGCAATAATTCCAGAATTTCGTCTATTTTTTCACTGGGAGCGTTTAGCAGGATATATTTTTTGCCATTTGCTTTCTGCACCGAATTGATACGGAAGATCAGTTCTTCCAGAATTTCCCGTTTTTCGTCGGACAACTCTTTATTTCCAATCAGCAATGCTTCCGACTGCATGATGATCTCCACTTCCTTCAATCGGTTGCTGATTAGTGTACTGCCGGAGCTGACAATATCAAAAATGGCATCTGCCAGTCCGATGCCCGGAGCAATCTCTACAGAACCGGTGATAACATGAACATCTGCCTCAATATTATTCTTACGGAGGAACTCATTAAGAATAACCGGATAAGAAGTAGCAATCTTTTTTCCGGAAAACCACCCCAACCCCTTATAATCCTCATCTTTGGGAATCGCAAGGGAAAGGCGGCATTTACTGAAACCAAGCCGTTTAATAATATCCGCCTGTTCCTTTTTTTCTTCAAACTCATTTTCCCCCACAATACCAACATCCGCAATTCCAGTAGCTACCGATTGGGGAATATCATCATCACGCAGAAAAAGAACTTCCAGCGGAAATGTCCTGGAAGGGATTAATAAAGTACGTTTGGCAGAAGAAAGCTTAATACCGGCTTCTTCCAACAATTTCATTGTTTCTTCATGTAGACGTCCTTTGGCCTGGACAGCAACTCTTAACATATATTTTTTATTTACAATTTACAACTCGGCATTTCCTCCGGGCTTCTTTTTGTATGGCCGGCTGAAATGCGGGTCCTCTCCGTTGAAACCCGCACAAAAATAATAAAATATTTAGATGTACGGACTAAGAATGGATGGGATTCTCTCTTTATCAGGCATTTCTTTTTTGTTACGAATATTCTTTATGAGGAAAAGCACCCTGATACCCCGGCAAAAAAACTTAGGGAATATAGGGAAGAACACAGGTATTTTTGGTTCGGCACCTAACCGATTAAGAAGTAAGAGGTAAAAGGGATAAGTTAAAAATCGGGGATACGTGAATAAGTAAACCCTAATGAACTGTGAGGCATTCATATTTCCTACCCGGGCAAGCCATGGAGTGGTAGTATTTTTGTAGCCGTGAGGCCTCAACCCAAAGCTGGTAAATTAAGGAGAAGATAATTTCAATACCCCCAAGGTTAACGCATTAAAATTGATTTGCTGCTCACTTTATAGTTATATCAGGCACTTCGTAATAAAGGATTCGGGATTTACCATAACTATAATTAAGGAAAATTACAGACAGTGTTTGTTCGTGCATGAGAACCCTGTTATATAGCTGTTGCATCGCTCCTTTATCATTAAGGCATGTCCTCCTGACTTCTAAGGGGGATTCCCTATTCCCTAAGCTGTATAAGTACGTACTTCTTTGTTGATTTACTAATGAAAATCACTTGATTTACTAATGGAAATCAGTTAACTTACTAATGAAAATCAGTTGATTTGCTAATGAAAATCGACTTAGCCTCCCGGAAGTAAAAAAGGGAGGTTTTAGGGAAGTAAAATGTAAATATACAAAATAAAAAAGCGGAATGCAAGGATTATGGGAAATAAGAAGGGAGAAAAATTTATTGAAATGATGGAACCTATGTTTTTATTATCCGTTCCTGTATTTCTCCATCATGAACCGAACAAATCCACCTATAATTTCACTATATTTAAAAAATAACACATATAAGAATCCAAAGATGATATTTTGAGGTATAAAAACAGGATATACCAGATTTCCACCAGTAATTCTAACATTAATTTTTACTTCTTCTATTTGGGACTTCTACATCCATTTTAATTATTTAGTAAAACAATGCCGGAAACAAAAAAATATGGGGAGCTACTCTCCCCATACTACAATTCCATTTACCAATTTCCCTTATCCGGAAAGTTCTCTTCCCGCTGCCTGACCACACGAACAATAAGCTTCTGGTGATACACCTTCACCTCAACAGTCTGTCCGGGACGGAATCCGGCGTTGTGCATCCATTTCCCCTGTAATTTACTCACCGGATATTCCGACCATTTATTGGCCCGGTTGCGGGTAGAGCGCGAACAAAGCGTCAGGTGGCGACACCCATAGAAATGGCGTGGTTTAACATCCGGAGCAGCATAATGGGTGATTACGGGTACATGTTTCTCGTGCGGGGCTTTGCATACGTGAGGTTTAAAACTTCTGGCAACAAGAATACCGGATGCTGCTTTTGCCATGAGTGACTTTTCGGAAGTTTTTTTGTTCCTTATTTGATTTGTTTTCCTGATGATGTTGGGCATAATCAAAAAATTAAGATGTTAATAAAAGAAGGCAGGTCTCGCCCAACATCATCAAACCATAATACATTATGGCATAAATCAAGTTCCGGGACTTGCACCCGTAAGCCTGCCTTTGTTTCTCTTATAAATAAAAATGCCATTATAGAAAATGTATTAAAAATTAAAATGATATTGGGTAATGCAAAGATACAGAATTGTTCTCAGAACACCCAAATAGATTACAGCAATTTCAATCTTTCTCTATAAAGAAAATAGATACTCTCTAAGAAGAAAGAATCCTCATAAATACACGTCTTTAGTTATATGTGATAAATGTCTGATTGTAGGATTAGCAAAGAAAAATTTAAACTACAGGTTGAATAATTGAACGCAGCAGTAAAGGAAAACCAACACACTGGATAATATTAGAGGTAAAACCCTTGTAAGCAGAAAAACCGGATATTTGTTTTCAAGGAAAAACGTTATCTTTATAATTCTTCAATTTATTAGCTGACTATACTAAGACAAAAATCCGAACAAGATCTGGATGCATAAGAAAAAATTTGAAGAATAGGCACGGCAAATACTCTATGATGGTCATACATAAGAAGATGCTACACCTCGATTAAATGAGTTGCATAAGTGCATTAAAGACTACTCATTCAACAACTTCTCTACTGTTTCGATAAACTTTTCAGCAGGTTGTAACAGGTCTTCCACATCTTCCTGTTCAATCGTGCGCCAATCATCATAATCCCCGGTTTGTCGGAGTTCAAACAACTTATTATACGTTTTCCCGATTTCTTTTGAAATAAGTCCCGTTTTAATAAAGTGCAATCCTAAAAGACGTGCAACACCCGTGTGAGTCTGGGCAATGTATCCGTTTTTTACTAATAAAGCACCAGTTATATAATAACAAGCATAGTAGAGCCTGTTTGCTGCTGAACTCCAAAACTTCATTTGCATAATTCCTTTAGCTTCATGAAGCGTCTGCCTGGACTTTTCTATCCGGTTAGCCACAAGAGCCTTTCTCTCTTCTGCTGATAGTGTCATACGATATTTATTCCTTCGGATTGTACATTTTTATAAAATAGAGAAGGCTTACTTTTTTCCCACTCTGTCAACGTATATATTTTGGGACTGATAAGTTCTCCGAACTCCCATCCCATTTCAATAAAAGGATATGCGTAATTATCAAAATCACCTGGCTCTCTTTTGGGTTTATTCAGAAGTATAAGCAAATCCCAGTCAGATTCTTCATTGGCATCGTTCCGTGCTTGTGAACCGAATAATATCAATTGGTCATCCGGCAGAACCTTGTGTTTCAGCCTGCGGAGTTTTTCTAATATCATTGTACGGTCCTGCATCTTTTAACTACTTTTTATGAATAACAAATATAAGAAGAATCTTATTGAATACAAAATGATTTTACATCCAAAGATAATATTTTAATGTATGAAAACAGGATATACCAGATTTCCACCAGTAATCCTAACATTAATTTTTACTTCTTCTCTTTGGGACTTCTACCTCCATTTTAATTATTTAGTAAAACAATGCCGGAAACAAAAAAAATATGGGGAGCTACTCTCCCCATACCACAATTCCATTTACCAATTTCCCTTATCCGGAAAGTTCTCTTCCCGCTGCCTGAC
>JAJQEC010000132.1 GCA_021201815.1 Candidatus Azobacteroides sp.
CCAATACAAAAATAAAGGCTTTTTACATATTTTAGACAAAGAATGATTCTCATGTAAACGTACGAGGGGAAAAGAGAGCGGTATCTATTCATACCATAGGAGATATCTATCAACCTGTACCCCTGGCTATCAAAACCAGTAAACGCGGAGACCTGCTGACTCTGAAGGTAAATGGTACGGAAGAATGGGAAGAGGAAGCAGAACTCTACCTGGAAGATACGGAAAAAGGAGTGATGCAAAATCTTCGCCGCAATCCGAAATATACTTTCACTAATTTTACCGGAGACATCCCGGAAGGACGTTTTTATCTGAGGATGATAGATAACAGTACCTCACTGGATGACATACGGGAAAACCGCGAATTCTATATGTATGCCGATAAATGCCGGATAAATATTTACAGTGAAGGTGATCCTGTAAAACAAGTACGGATATATAACCTGCAGGGACAACAACTGGATCATGTAACCGCAATAAACGAGGAAATGGTATCCTTCGACCTGAAGGAGTGCCGGGAGCAGATCCTGATTGTGCGGATTCAGACGGAAAAAGAGTTGATTAGTAAGAAAATTCTCGTCCGTCCCTAAAAGACCTACCAATTTTTTTCATATAAGAAAGCCATTCGGAACTATTATCCGGATGGCTTTTTCATATTAAGCCGTGTGCTGAGGCAGCACGGCTAGTGATATATCACCGCTCCGCGGCTTTGAGGGAAGTGGTGTCAAACAACATTTGGCGTAGCCAATATGTGGCTGTTGCACAACTGTAAATAAAGTATTTTGAGGATAGCACTCTATGGTTTTACAGAAATACATATTCTCTAAATCAAACATTTAGCAAAAGTTCATTTCCGGTTTAGTTATTAAATTAAGGAAAACAGGAGTTGTGCAACAGCCACCAATATGCCAAGGAAATAATAAGATCATATGAATATATTATTATATGTATGGCTATTTCACCGACAAGCCACGGAGTGGCGATATATCATTAGCCGTGAGACCTCAACCCATGGCGCTTATCTTATTCTTAAAATTCAGAATGGTAACCCTGCCGTTCCGTACAAGAATCATTCCGTATAAAACTTATAAATGCAGGTCTGTGTATATTCTTCTCCCGGGTTTAATCGTGTAGACGGGAAATGAGGCTGATTCGGGCTATCGGGAAATTTTTGTGTTTCTAATGCCACTGCTTCCCGGTAATTTTGGGTTTTACCATACTTGCCTTTTACTTTTCCATCAAAGAAATTCCCACTGTAGAACTGAATACCCGGCTGGTCGGTCCAGACTTCCATGACACGACCACTCTGTGGTTCATATAATTTAGCCACCAGTTCGATCTCTTTTTCCGTTTTCCTATCGATTACCCAGTTGTGGTCATATCCGGCACCATTTTTCAATTGCGGATCTTCTGCATCTATCCGCTTCCCGATAGCCGTAGGAACCCTGAAATCAAAGGGAGTTCCCTCTACCGGAGTAATTTCTCCCGTAGGAATCAGCGCATCATCTACCGGAGTAATATGACTGGCGTTTAACATAAGAATATGATCTGTGATAGTTCCATTTCCTTCTCCTTTCAGATTAAATAGCCCGTGATGTGAAAGATTTACTACCGTCGGCTTATCCGTAGTGGCATGGTAAGTAATTCGGAACTCATTGTCAGGAGTCAATTCATATATCATTCGAATGGAGAGGGTACCGGGATAGCCTTCTTCTCCGTCAGGAGAGACATAAGAAAGCTGAATTTCATGATCCGTTACTTTATCTACATTCCAGACAACCATATCCAGGCCCTTCATTCCTCCATGCAGAGACTGGCCATTATTATTTAATGGCAATTGGTAGTCTATGCTATCCAATGTAAACTTTCCTTTTCCTATCCGGTTTGCATACCGACCTACTACAGGACCTAAAAAGCGTTCTCCCTCATTATTCAGATAACGATCCAGGTTTTCATATCCCAATACCACATCTTCATGCTTTCCCTTCTTATCCGGAGTGAACAAACTGACAACGCGTCCTCCGAAATTTGTCACCTGCATATAAAGTCCATTACCGGATTCCAGTGTATATAAAGCCACTTCCTTTCCATCCACTGTAGACAAAAAATTATTTTCATTTAACAAGGGTACCTGAGAAGAATCTTCCTTTTTACAGGAGACCAGACAGCATATCAGGCAAGAAATCAATAAAACGTTTTTCATAATATAATATATTTCTAATAAATGTATTTTAAAGGAGTATTATCAGCCTTATTATTTTTCATGGATAAAAGTAGTAAAAACTCTTCATATTTTTACTTCCTGATCAGCTCCATAACAGGAAAATGGTTTCTATTTCCTTATCCCTGTTTAATGAAGGTATAAAAGCATATAAGAAAAGATTTCAAACAGATAAAATGAATGAGATAATAAAATGAAAATAATTATAACCATCATATTCCGCTCCTATTTCTGATGTTTTCCCAAACAAAATATATTATTTTTACTTTATAGTAATAAATACCTATATAAATATGAAAGCGATAATTACCATATTGAAAGGAGATATCACCACTGTAAAAGCAGATGCGATTGTAAATGCTGCCAATTCCGGCCTTTTAGGTGGTGGTGGAGTAGATGGAGCCATTCACCGGAAAGGAGGAAGCCAGATTCTGGAAGAATGTAAAGTTATCCGTAACAGACAGGGGAAATGCGCAACAGGAGAAGCGGTGTATACTACTGCCGGATTACTGCCGGCAAAATATGTCATTCATACGGTTGGTCCGGTATGGAACGGAGGAAATAAAAACGAACGGGAATTACTGGCTAATTGCTATATAAACTCACTGAAAATTGCGAACTCGTTGGGAATAAGCTCTGTTGCATTCCCGAATATCAGTACCGGGATTTACGGATTTCCTAAAAAAGAAGCTGCCCATATCGCGTTATCTACGGTAAAGAATTTCCTGGAGAAAGAAAATAAAAGCATAGAAGAAGTGATATTTGTTTGTTTCGATGAAGAAAATTATTTTTTATATAAAGATGAATCGGAGCTGGTTGTCCATCAGTAAAAAAAATAAATATCCGGCCGGTTAAAGAAAAGAAAAAAACTTTTCTTTTCTTTTTATTGTTCAGATACTAAGAGAATAACTTTCTTTTATTATCTGAACAATATGTGATGTATGCTTGAACAACCTCATTTTAATATAATTATCAGTTCCTCTGTTATTTACCTTTTCATGATCATCTGCATACGGATATTCGGGAAAAAAGAACTGGCACAATTATCCGTAGCCGATCTGGTCTTTGTTTTACTAATTAGTAACTCCGTTCAAAATGCCATGGTAGGGTCCGACTCTTCTTTGTTCGGAGGGATACTGGCAGCTTCTACTCTTTTTATCATTAACCGGATAGTCAAAAATATTCTTTTCCGGTCAGAAAAACTTACCAGGTTCATGCAGGGAGAACCGACCATTCTTATCCGGCACGGAAAAATAAATAAGAAAGAACTCAGGAAAAATAAGATAAGTATGCAGGAACTCGAAGAAGTCGGACGGGAAAACGGTATCGGCGACCTTTCAACTATTGACCTGGCTATTCTGGAAGTAGATGGTAAAATAAGTATCCTCTCCGATGAAAATATAAAGAAAGGGGGGAAATTCGATGTGGATGAAGGCGAGATTGAATAATATAAATTCTACCCTCTATCCTTCTTCGATCTGACTTTATCTTTGTTTTGTTTCCGGTTTGTTCTTCTTACTTCTTTTCCGGTTTAAAGATTTCTATTAATTTCGTGGGCAAATACGAGAGACAGATTGAACCGATACGGGCCTGGTGAATGAAAATAGTTACTAAAATATACCGGAAGCACTTAATTACCATGACACACAAAATCCATAAAACATGAAAAAACACTTATTCTTATTCTTAATTTCCTCGATTATCTTTTCTCCGGCTTTTCCGGAAGACTTTTACAAAGACGTACGTCAGGATTGGCTGAAAAAATCCGAGCTGTATAAACCCACACTGGTAAAAAAGGAGAAAAAACCGATCTCAGTAGTAAATGTTGTTCCTGATAAAGAAGCATTTCAGGGCTAGGAAATAGTACCTTCTAATTCCATACAAAGCTTTTACGAGACGTCTTTCAAAAAACAATCGGGAGTGATTGTCGATTTCGGAGAACACATGACCGGTTATTTTACTTTTTCTGTCAACAGTCTTGATAAAGCCGCTGACGGACCGATACGCCTTAAATTTACATTCGGTGAAGTTCCTTCTGAAGTGGCTGTTCCGCTTGATCCTTACCCGGGTACATTAAGCAGGGCATGGCTACAGGACGAAATCATTACGGTTATGGAAGCCCCTACGACTATTACTATTCCCCGCAGACTGGCTTTCAGGTATGTAAAAATAGAACTGCTGGCCAGTTCCGGATATTTTGATTTTGCCATCAATGACATGATTTGCCATGCACAAACTTCTGTAACCAACGAACCGGAAAAACTATCAGAAAGTGCATCTCCTATCATAAAAGAAATCGAAAAAGTAAGTTTAAATACGCTTAGGGAATGTATGCAGACCGTTTATGAAGATGGACCGAAGCGTGACCAACGTTTATGGATCGGAGATCTCTATCTTCAATCTATGGCAAATAATTATTCCTTTAAACAATATGATCTTGCTAAAAGATGCCTGTATCTGTTAGCCGGAGTAAGTGATGAAAATGGGTATCTACTGGCCACCGTGATCGAAAAACCGTATCCTCGTCCTCAGGAAAATCAATTCCTGTTTGAATATGCTTTATTATTTAATGCTACTCTCAAAGACTATGTACAGGCGACCGGACAACGGGAAGTAGCGGAAGATCTCTGGCCGGTTGCAAAAAAACAACTGGATATTATCCGTACGTACCTGCAAAAAGACGGGTTACTGGATTTTCAGAAACTGGATGGAGAATGGTGGGTGTTTTTCGACTGGAAAGAAGATCTGTATAAAGAAGTAGCCGCACAGGGATTATCGATATTCGCCCTTAAAGAAACGTATGAATTAGCAAAACTGCTGGGTAAAGAAAAAGAGATAGCCGATGTTCCGGAGATGATCAGAAAAATGACTGCCGCTGCAAAGAAATATATGTATGATTCAAAAAGCGGGTTATTTACAGGGACCGGAGATAAACAGATTTCCTATGCTTCCCAGATATGGATGATTTTAAGTGGAGTAACGACAAAAAAAGAAGGAGAAAAAGCGTTGCGTGCCTTAGTTACGGCGGAAAATGTATGCTATCCGGGTACTCCTTATCTGTATCATTACTATATTCAATCTCTGGTTGATTGCGGAATGGAAAAAGAAGCCAGGGAATCTTTAATCAACTACTGGGGAGGAATGGTGGAAAAAGGTGCCGATACCTTCTGGGAAGCTTATGACCCGAACAATGATTTTATCTCACCCTATAACTTCTATCCGGTGAACAGCTACTGTCATGCCTGGAGCTGTACGCCGGTATATTTTATCCGGAAATACCCGGAAATTTTTCAATAATGAGAAATAAAACATCATTTATATCTATATAATAAAAAGAGACTGCAGCATTATGCCTTTAGTCTCTTTTTTGTATGTTATAAATTTTTGCCCTGCGTAAAGTCTCTGTATTTTAAAGGCGTCATCCCGGTTTTTTTCTTAAAAGTAGTGCAAAAATAATCCGAATTATCAAAGCCTACCTGATAAGAAATTTCTTTAATACTCATCATAGAATTTGTCAGTAACTCCTTACTTTTCTGAATTTTCAATTCCACAATATACTGAACCGGAGCAAAACCGGTATATTGTTTAAAAATCCTCCTGAACCAGGAATAACTCATATTTACTTGTTGTGCCACTTCTTCCGGAGAAATCTCATGCTGAAAATTTTCCAGCATAATCACTTTCGCTTTGTTTATGTTATTGATGACATTCAATTCCTCAAAAAACAAATGCCTGTCTAAAGAATAAGTAAATCCTAATAAATAATTTACAATTCCGGCTAGCATTTGTTGAAAACCGGTTTTTTGTTCTTTGGCGATTTTAATCCCCTGTTGATATAAATGTACGATTTCTTCATTGATGCCGATATTAAAAATCGGCTTTTGCTTATTGAAAAAGTTATTCTTAAAGCGGTTATCCATGTTTATTCCTTTGAATCCGATCCAGTATTCATCCCATCCTGTTCTCTTATGAGGAGAATAATTATGCCACTCTCCCGGAAACAACAAAAACATATTTCCGGCTTTCACCTGACAGGATTTACAGGCTTCGGAAATAAAAGTTCCTTTTCCCCGTGTAATATACAGGAGTTGATATTCGTCTAATATCCTGCCTTTTTCCACAGAAAACAGATAACGAGTAGGATGATTACAGGGCGGGTAAACCATATTCGATTCGATGTGCTGATAACCTACCGTATGCACGGTTAATCCCCATAATACATCCTGGTCATTTTCCGGTAAATACTTGATATGTAAAGATTGTTCTAAAGGTATCATAGTATAAAAAGAAAAGTTAGGTTAGTGAAAAACAGAAGAAAAGTAAAAAAACAGAAATACAAGAAAGGTTTTCTTTCTTTTCTGATTTCAAAAAAAGAATCGGGAAAAAAAATAGCAATGCTAACTTTATTTTCTAATTTGAATAAATGACAGGTAAGGAAAAAATAAATAAGGGGGACTTGTGTGATTAAAAAATATTTTGTATTACACGCACAGGTTAGTAATATAGTGGACGTAAGTCTCTCTCTCTAATACATTTTTGCTAACTACCAAATTATTAGCAGCAAAAATAGAAGTAGAAACATCATTTTTTAAAGTAGAAAGCATAGAAAAATCTTTTATTTATGGATTTTCTTCTCACAAAGAGAAACATAAAGAGATAAAACCTTTTTACAAAACTAGAAAAAAATTTAACATATAACTTAAAATCAATCTTATTTTTTCTAACCTTCTATATCCTCATCTAAAAATTAAATAATATATCATCAAAAATAAATTAATAATTCATATCTATTTTAGTAAATAAAGATACCAATAAAGAAACTTTTGTATCATCCGGTGTTTTTTTCTAAGATATCCCTCAGTTGATTTTATATTCAATTTATAAATAAGCAAACTATTTATTACTATATCGTCTTTTATTCTTTTCGATTCCAAAAAGCTTCCAACCGAGTATTAGACAAATAAACAGCAGTTTCTCTTCTCCAAATAAAATGTTAAAAATTTGTGTCAGAAATGAAAGCTTACAAGTCAAATACTTAAATCCTTTTGATTTTGAACCCTCTATATTTGCCCCTATCATTTATTCACTTAAATTCATATTCCCATGAAAAAAAAGATTTTTACCCTTTTTAAATTCATAGCATTTTTTCTATTACTGGTTGGCTTTGTTCCCCACATACAGGGTCAAACCGAAAAACGGTATTATTTTGTAAAAGACGGTGCATTACCTACCGGTCAGAATCTGGAATGTGTGGATTACCGTATCGGATTATCTTCTGATGTAACAATTACCGTTAACCAAATGACAAGGGATGAATCCGCAGGACATCTGGCGTTTGTCCGTCCCGGGAGCGGATGGTGGAGCTTCGACCTGAAATCGGCCGGAGAACTGGTAAATCTGACGGACGTAGATGACGACTGGACATTTACGATTAAACTTAAAACCACGGTAACACACAATCCGATAAATATTATATTTTATAATTCCACATCTTCTAGCAGTGTTACGTACCAATTAACAGATGCTAATTTTCCGGACAGAAGCGGAACTCAATTCACAGAATTAAACATTCCGATCACTGATTTTCCCTCTTCGCTGAATTTTTCCGTTCCTTTTCCGGTAACATGGAACTTTTTTTCCTTACATGCTGATAATTCCGGAATAAGTGATGCCATCATTGAAATAGAAGAAATGTACCTCAGCGGTTTAATAGGTCTTCCTGAACCGGACACGGACCTTATTATTCCTACAGGAGGAACCACCTTATCTTCCAACGAATCTTACCGGGACATTACTTTTATGGATGAAACTTCTACCCTAACAATCGCTGCAGGAGTAAATATAAAAGCAACTACCCTTACGCTGCAGGTTTCCAAAGAAGGAAATGCTCCACAAATACTCCTGGAAGACGGTGCTAAGCTTACGGTAGGAACTTTTCAGGTAGAAAAAGAATTAGCTGCTGATGCATGGAGTTTGGTGAGTGTTCCTTTCAATTATCTGTTGAGTTCTCTGAAAATAAAATCCTCTGATACACCGGTTGATTATTCGGAAGTAGGCATCATTGTCCACAGTCCGATTATCCATGCAGGCGAGACGGACGAATACTGGATAAAAGCAGAAGATTATACACAGGAAGAAATTGTATCTACTTACTCCGGAACGCCGGCCAGACAAAACGTATCGTATGGTATTGGAGTAAAAGCCGATCATCCGATGTTAGACGGAGATTATATTGTGATCACAGGTAACAATGTAATTATCGAAGGAAAAAATATAGAAATGGGTTGTATTCATGCCACAGGAGCTATGCATGTAGAAAACTTTAATTTTGCCGGTACTCCTACCCTGTATGATTATACCGGAATTTTACAAAGTCCCGAAGCCGATGCACGTCCTACATCCCAACAGGGAATTGTAACCTATACCTATAACCGGGCTACGGACAACTTTACACCGAATTTACCTGTGTCAGGTCCGGTGACCATGCGTGCTTACGATGTTCAACTGGTACAGACCTATAAAAATATCTTTGTACCCGTTACTCCATTGGTTACTCCTCCTATGAATTATGAAACAACGCATAATTTTGATATCCATCTGGCAGTAGACGGGACCGATAAAGACATGGCAAAACTTATCTTTATGAAAAATGCCAATGATAATTTCGAACAAAACGAAGATGGAGTAAAAATATCCGGTTTCGAAAGTACTACTCCTGCCCTCTACTTACTGGATGAAAATAATGTCCGATTATCCGCTTCCGTAATGGCTACACCGGAAAATGACCAGGCAAAAACAATCAAACTGGGATTAAATGCTGCAGTTGCAGGTTCGTATGTTATAAATGCCCGAACAATAAATGCATTCTCTTCCGGCAACAGTGAAATCTATCTTATTGATAAAGAAAACGGAAACTCAGAAGTCGACATTTTACAATCCGATTATACATTCAATGTGGCGACAACCGGGATCATGGAAGACCGATTTGAGTTAAAAGCCGTACCGGCTGTCCCGACATTTATAGAAAAAATAGCAGGTTCCGATGACTTAAAGGTTTCTTATCTGGATGGACAGTTAACTGTTTCACAAGCCTCCGGCATTTCCGAAGTAAGGATTATAGACCTTAACGGAAAAGTAGTGAGATCCGATACTGCTTCCGGACAGACATACAGCAAAACAATCACCCTGCCAAAAGGAATTTATCTGATAGAAACAATCTCGGCAGATTCTTCCGTAAACCGAATGAAAATGGTTTTCTAAATTATAAAAGTGGTAAACGTGTATTAAGTAAGTTAGTAATGAAAAGGGCCTTCTTTATAAGGCTGAAGGCCCTTTTATTTTACGTTCGTAAATTAATTATTCAAAAAATGTAATCCATGAAATGTTTCAATCAAATCATTCTGTGTGTTTTTCTTTTGCTTCCCCTATCCATACATGCCCAAACACAAAGCTATAAAAGGGGAGTAGCTTATGATATTCCTTATGTAGAAGACCTGACCAGCCTGAGTCCGGGTGTATCCTGGTTCTATAACTGGGGTACACAACCTTCTTCAGCAGTTATCAATCAGTTTGAGGAAGCGGAAATTATTTATGTGCCCATGACCTGGAATAACTGGTATGACAGAAACTCGTTACGGTCGTTTCTGGAAGCACATCCTTCTGCAAAATATTTGCTGGCATTCAATGAGCCGAACTTCAGAGACCAGGCAAATATGACACCTTCCGAGGCCGCCGCTGCCTGGCCGGAACTGGAAGCTATTGCCGATGAATTCAATCTGAAACTGGTGAGCCCTGCTCCCAACTGGTGCGGATGGTGTGTAGAAGAAAACGGAACCACCTATCATGATCCGCTTACCTACCTGGAAGATTTTCTGGAAGCGTGTGTCGATTGCCGGGTAGATTATATTGGCATCCATTATTACATGGGCGATGTCAATGCGATAAAAGGCAGTATAGAACGTTTAAGGTCCTTAGGCAAACCGATCTGGCTTACCGAGTTCAATATGGATAAGAACGGAGCCGGAGACAATGGCACAGCCGACGAACAAAGAAATTTCATAGTAAATGTACTGGACTACCTGGAACAGGAACCATTGGTATACCGTTACTCCTGGTTTATTCCCCGTTCTCATGTAGATGCCATCAACCTGTTGGAAAATAACCAGCCCGGCGTGCTGACAGACCTGGGCAAAGTGTATGTACATATGTCTTCTTACGATAATGACTTCTATCATCAGGTGAACACAGTCATTGAAGCGGAACACTATATAAAAATGAATGATATTTCTTTGATTGCTGCTACGGATGCATCCGGAAATATTGCCGTTGGATATGTCGGAACAGGTAGCTGGATAGAATACAATGTGGAAATCCCGGAAACAGGAGATTATTACCTAAATCTACGGGTAGCAAGTGACCGGGAAAGCGTCGTAGAATATTACATCGATGATATAAAAGGCGGAGAATTTGACCTGCCATCTACCTATGACTGGATATACTATCATACTGTTGGTAAAGAAATAAGCCTGCCTGCCGGTAAACATAAACTGAAATTCCTGTTTACTTCCGGAAGTTCGAATATCAACTGGTTTACTATTTCAGATAGCCCGGAAGGACTAAGTAACATCTTACAGGATGCTGTAACCCTATATCCGGATACTGACCGGAATAAGTTACACCTGAATTCACTTATCCCTGTTTCCCATGCTGTTGTGTATGACATGCAGGGAAGAAAGATTACTGCGCTTGCTGCGGATAATGAACAAACAGTCGATATCAGCCGCTTACCGGCCGGACTATATACCGTACAATTTTTCTCCGGTGAAAAGCAACTCATTGGCAAGAAACTATTTAACAAACAATAAACAATCTTTTTATTCACCATTAATTATTTTATAAATTATGAAAAAGCAGATTTTTACTTTCGTATTAACAGCGTGTATGCTTTTGGGTTTCGTATTAACCGTTCAGGCAGAACAACGTATTTATCTGGTAGTTGACAATGCTACCATTGAAGATCCGACCTGGCGTGCGTATGGCCCGGATGATTTTAACAGGGCTTTGTGGTTATGGATAGATGAATGGAGCAGCCATGGTTTCTCCCTTGACATAGAAGCAGGATTAGGATACGGAGCAAACAACGGAGGATATTTGGAATACACTGCAAAATCCGGATGGATGGGATTCAACTATACATTGTTGGAAAATGCGACCATGGATTTCACCGAAATCACAGATGAATGGTACTTGTATTGTAGTTTTAAAACCAATATCGAACAAAGCTTTTCGGTTGTACTCAACGGAGCAAACGGTTCTGAAGCATCCATTGCGATCAACGCAAGCAACTATCCTCTTGAATACAGAGATAACTATACGTGGTATCAGCTTGAAATACCCGTGGCAGATTTAGTAGACCTCGGATTGGATTATACCAGTCCTCTACAAGGGGTACTTGCTTATTTAATGTTCGGTTTCTCAAGTGTTAACCCGGATCAGTCTAAATTTGCTGTGGATGAAGTGTTCTTTACCGATACAAAACAAGCGATGGGGACAGGTGTCGTAGGAAATATGGAATTCGGTCGCGGAGCATCAGGCATTAATTCTCTGCAGGCAGACATCGATTACACCATCCAGGGAGACTATATTATATTAGGAGAGAAATCCCGGGCGGATATATATGACATGCAAGGGAAAAAACTTCTTATTATAAACGAATCCGGCGTCCTTTCTTCTCTGGAAAAAGGAATCTATATACTGAAAATAGGAGAAAAAACAGCGAAGATCATTCGTTAAAATAGATATCCCGGATAAAGAGATCAATAGTAACTATTGATCTCTTTATTTACCTTTTTCAGTAAATGATATAAGTATTTTTTAATAAAACGACATACCATCTCATGCCTTTCAATTATTTATCCGGAATGAAAAAAGAATATCTATTTATATGTATCCTGTTTATAGCTGTGACAACCGGCTTAACAGCCCAGACTAAGAGCTACAAAAGAGGAGTTGGAACAAACAATATTTATCCGCAAGACCTCCGGGCACTTGAGCCTGGTTTATCCTGGATGTATAACTGGGGCATTGGGGCCCCTGCCGGAATAGAAGATATCTGGGAAGACAGTGAAGTCGAATTCATCCCTATGATATGGAGCGGCTCCATAGGAAATTATACACCGGATCCTCAAACCGGGGTAATACCGGCGGAAGCTACACAAAACTCCCTGAGGGAATATTTACAGGCACATCCTTCCATAAAATATATCTTAGGATTTAATGAACCGAATTTCACCACGCAGGCGGCATTAACTCCTACGGAAGCGGCAAGAATCTGGCCCGAAATAGAGAAAATAGCAGATGAATTCGGACTTACCATAGTCGGGCCGGCTCCCAATTACTGTGGAAACTGTGTAGAGGAAAACGGAATCGTATATTCAGATCCTGTAAAGTATTACGAAGACTTTTTTGCCGCTTGTCCGGATTGCAGGGTAGACCACATTGCCATTCACCTGTATATGCCCGGGGGACTGGAAACGACCATTGAAAAACTGAAAAAATTCAACCGTCCCATCTGGCTGACGGAATTTAACTACAATAGCGGTGGAAATGGTACGGAAGATGACCAGATACGGTTTATAGTGAAGGAATTCGAATACCTGGAGAAAGAACCGTTTATTTACAGATATGCCTGGTTTATGGCTCGTTCTACGGTTACCACCATTAATTTATTAGGCAGATTTGAAGGGCTGCTTACAGAACTGGGAAATGTTTTTGTAAATATGTCCTCTTTCGATGAAAATTATTACTTCGTTCCGGAACAGCAAATTCCTGCCGAACATTTTATCTCTTCCGATGGCATTACCCTTGCTTCCTGTACGGACGAAACAGGAGCATTAATGGTGAAGGAAGTCCAGACAGGAAATTACATGGATTATCTAATAGATGCCGGAGACGGTGGAGATTTTTACCTCAAATTAAGAATGGCCTGTAACGGCGCCGGACAAATTAATGTATACAGTGATGATGAATTAATCACAGAATACAATACCACTGCCACCGGAGGACTTACCGTATGGGGAATGAATGAAATTCCGGTTCGTCTGAAAGCAGGAAAACAACGGATCAGAATAATGGGTATGGGAAGGCTTTTTTATCTGAACTGGCTGCAACTGTCACAAACCAGCAATATCAGGCAGACACTTTCTTCCTTTATTAATATTACTTACAACAATGCATCCGGAAAGATATATATCCAAAGTGATAAAGAAATAGAAAAAACAGAGCTCTATGACTTATCCGGAAAATTAGTGGCCAATACCTATTTTATGAATGAAATAGAAACCGGAAACCTGCCCGGAAATATGTATTTGGTAAAAGTATACCTGGAAAACGGAGAGGTATATCACGATAAAATAATAAAAAACTAATCCTACAGGAGCATTCCTGATAGAATTTTGAATAGATTATCCTTCCATCTTCTCCATTACCGGAAATCAATACCAACAGGAAAGATGTCAGGAAGTATCTATCATACAGACTTAAAAGAGTGTATCTGTATTCTTATAAAACATTCTATTTGACTTTTAACAAGGAAAGAATTTTTCAACTGATGGCTTATACAAATAAAAGTTGAGAAATTCTCTCCCCTATATCATACATTCTCCGGAAATATAAATATATAATTTTAAACATATATCAGATGATAAACTTTAAATCTATAAGACGACTATGTTTCTTCCTGCTGTTAATTTTCGGATGGACACAGGCAGAAGTATACGGACAAAATGAAACAATCCGGAAAAGAATCACCGGAACAGTACTGGATGAATTTGAGGACCCTGTCATCGGGGCTTCCGTCATGGTAAAAGGAACGACTAACGGTGCCATCACGGATACAGAAGGAAGTTTCTCCCTGGAAGTACCGGATTCTCCTCAAACGGAAATAGTAGTTTCTTTTATAGGGTATGAAACAAAAACCTTCCGCATCGACAACAGAAGCTCTTATCTCATTACCCTGGGGGAAGATAGTAAAATGATTGACGAAGTGGTGGTAGTAGGCTACGGGGTACAAAAGAAAAGCGTAGTGACAGCCGCCATCAGCAGGGTAACAGCCGAAGATCTGGAGATAAGCCTCCCTACCCGGATTGATAATATGCTGAAAGGAAAAGTCTCCGGCGTAACAATTACCGGAGGGTCCGGACAACCCGGTTCCGGTTCCAGAGTAACCATCCGCGGGCTGGGAACCATCAACAACTCCAATCCTATCTATATTGTAGACGGACTGGCTACCGAATCCATCGACTTCCTTAATCCCACAGACATCCAATCCGTAGAAATCCTGAAAGATGCTGCATCGGCAGCAATCTACGGTACAAGAGCTGCCAACGGAGTGATCCTTATCACCACGAAAAGCGGGAAAAGAAATACCAAAACGTCCATTAGTTACGATGTCAGCATAGGCTGGCAGAACCCATGGAAAAAGAGAACCGTACTGGACGGCCCCTGGTATCAGACCATCCTCAATGAAATGCAGATCAATGACGGAAAAGAGCCCTATTTCAGTACGATTACCAATCAGAAAGGTACCGACTGGCAGGACGAAATCTTCAATTACGATGCTCCGGTTATCAATCATCAGGTAAGCATCAGCGGAGGAAACGAAAAATCGACCTATTACCTTTCCTTAGGATATTTTGACCAGGAAGGAATCGTCGGAGGTAATTTCGACCGTTCCAACTACACACGATGGTCAGTCCGCATGAACAGTACCTACAACGTATTCGATGATAAAAAAGAACGTAAATTCCTTAATAACTTTTTGGTGGGAGTGACTTCTTCCTATTCCCAGACCAAATCTACCGGAATTGCAGAAAACAGCCTCTTTTATTCGCCGTTGGGAAGTGCGCTTCTGGTTAGCCCGACCATGACCTTATATGCGGAAAATCCGGAAGAAATACTGGCAACATACCCCAATGCTGTGACAGATAAAAACGGCAGGGTATATGCCATCCCCGATAAAAGTTTCAATGAAATCATTAATCCGGTAGCCAACATGCAGCTTCCCGGAACATGGAATTATTCCGACCGCTTCACGGCAAACTTCTGGGGAGAATTAGACTTGTATGAAGGATTAAAATTCAAATCTTCCTATAATGCGGATTTTGATTTTGCCAGTTCCGATAGCTGGTCGTACCCCTACTATTTGTCTTCAGGGGGAGCTGGAAGCAGCGAAAATTCTTCCGTGAATGCCAGCATGAGCCGGCTGTTTACCTGGCAGGTAGAAAATACCCTGACCTATACAAAAAGATTTCTGGATACTCATAACCTGACGGTCTTACTGGGGCAATCCGCCATGAAGAGTACGTATAAAAACCTAAGTGGAACCGCCTACGGACTCCCGAATTATGATCCGTATAAAGCTACCCTGGACTATACCCAGGGAGACCTGGCCGACCAGCGCGCCTCCGGAGGAAGAAACGCCTCGGCACTGGCCTCTTATTTTGGCAGGGTCAGTTACGATTACAAAGAAAAATACCTGTTTCAGGCTACCCTTCGTCGCGACGGGTCGGATAAGTTCGGGACAAACAACCGTTGGGCCATGTTTCCTTCTTTCTCCCTGGGATGGAATATCACAGAAGAAAATTTTATGGCAAACCGTCCTTCCGCACTGAGCTTTCTGAAATTACGGGGAAGCTGGGGAAAGAACGGGAACCAGCAGATTGACCAGTACGGATACATGGCATTAATTACTTCCGGAAGCAACTATACATTCGGAAAAGGGGAAGACGAAAAAATAATTACCGGAGTACGTCCGGCAAGGCTGGCGAATCCCGACCTGAAATGGGAAACCTCCGTACAGACAGATATCGGCCTGGAAATGGGATTTTTTAATAATTCCTTTACAGTAACAATCGATTATTTCAATAAAGTCACAAAAGACATGCTCATGGTATCCATTCTCCCCTCTTATATAGGCGTAGCAGCACCATGGACAAACGGCGGGGAAATGAAGAATTCGGGAATTGAACTGGATTTATCCTACCGCATGAAAATAAACGAAGTAAACCTCAGCTTCTCAGGAAATATATCTTACCTGAAAAACAAACTGATCGACTACGGAAATGAAACCGGATCCCAGAACCTGGATGATATACAGGCTGTCGGAACAGTTTCCCGCGCACAGAACGGAGAAGTATATCCTTATTTCTACGGATACAAAACCGCAGGAATTTTCCAGACACAACAGGAAATAGATGCGTACGTGAATGCCAAAGGAGAACTCTTACAGCCGAAAGCGGTTCCGGGAGATGTGATATTCGTAGATCATAACGGAGACGGAGTGATCGACGATGACGACCGGACAAAAATAGGAAAAGGAATGCCGGACTTTACGTTTGGTTTCACACTGGCTGCGGATTGGAGAGGATTTGACTTCAATGCATTTTTCCAGGGCGTGGCAGGAAATGACGTATTTGACGCCTCACGCAGAATCGACCTGGCGCTGGCCAACCAGCCGGCATGGATACTGGACAGGTGGACAGGACCGGGTACTTCCAATAAACTGCCCCGGGTTACTTCCCTGGATCCGAATAACAACTGGCGTTCTTCCGATTTATTTATTAAAAACGGCTCTTACCTGCGTCTGAAAACATTGCAGGTAGGCTATACCCTACCCGACCGGTTATTGGAAAAAATCCAGTTCCAAAAAATCCGCTTTTATGTAGCAGCTGAAAACCTGCTGACTTTTACAAATTATGACGGCTTCGATCCGGAAATCGGTTCCGGAGGTACTTCGTTGGGAATTGATATGGGATGTTATCCGCAGGCCAGAACCATATCCATAGGAGCAAATATTACCTTTTAATTAAAAATTAAACATGATGAAAAAATATAATATCGTTCTGTTTTCTTTCTTTTTATTCGTCTTGTCTTCATGTGGAGATAATTTTCTGGATATTTATCCCACAGGGATGGATTCCGTAGATGAATACTACCGCACGGAAGAAGAAATTTTCAAGGCGCTGGTAGGTGCCTATGATCCCCTTACCTGGACAGACTATTACAGTGGCGGATACAATCAGATCCAGTTTATATCGGATGTACGTTCGGACGATATTTTCGTCGGTGGGGATTTCGGAAGCCGGTCTTTCCATCACGAAATGGCCGAATTTGATATGGATCCGCTGAAAGCCCCGACCTCCCTGTGGGAAACTTTTTACACGGGAATCAGCAGAGCCAATACAGTGATCGAAAAAATGGACCAGGTAGAAGAAATTGATGAAGAGGTAAAAAACAGATACCTTGCCGAAGCTGTTTATCTGCGGGCTTATTATTATCATTGGTTATGGAAATTCTGGGGAAATATCCCTTATTACGAAAATATTCTGGAACCTCCTTATTTCGTAAAACAATTACCGGCAGATGAAGTATATGAAAAAATCGTACATGACCTCGACAGAATTATCGAAGAAAAACACCTGCCCCTCACTGTTTCCAATAATGAATTAGGACGTGTGACCCTTTATGCGGCTATGATGTTAAGAGCCAGAGTCGTCATGTACCAGAACGACGAAAGCCGGTATGAAGCCGTATATAACGATATGGTTACTATAGGGAATTCTAATTTTATCCTTACCCGAAATTTCGCCGATATCTGGAAAAATGAATATGAATTTATTACCGAACCTTCCCTGTCAAGAACAGAATCTATCTGGGAAATCAATCACCGGGAAGAAGGCGGCAGCTGGGACTGGCCTCAGGGAGGACAAGGAACCGTTTATCCGAAGTGGCTGGGGATTCCGTCCCTTTCTGAAAATGATCCGGAATTCCAGGATGGCTGGGGATTCGGTCCTGTAAGGAAAGAAATATATGATTTGTATCCGGATGCAGACCAACGGAAAGATGCCGGAATCATCTACTTTGAAAAAAGGAAGCAATTGTTACAGGATTCACTGGGCATTACGATAAGTTACAGCCCCCGTTACGAAGATACCGGCTATTTCAATGCAAAATACACAGCACGGAAAGGCTACAACAATGCGGCCTATGATGTAGAATTGAATTTCAATAACAATGTCCGCATTTTCCGTTATTCCGAAGCCTTATTAAATGCAGCCGAACTGGCCATCAAATTAGGAAAGGGACAGAATGTAGCACAGAATTATCTCAACCTGGTAAGAGCAAGGGCTTTATATATCAGTAGAGATGACTACCGTCCCACCCATCCTCATTATGTCGTAGCGACGGAAGAAAGTATTTTACAGGAACGCCGGCTGGAATTCGTAGGAGAAGGAATGCGTTTCTGGGATCTGGTCAGAACCGGAAATACCCATTTACTGACCGAATCCAACGAATACTGGAGCCGCACCTGGTCCGATAATTACAAGTATCTCCCGATACCCAGCACGGAAATAGACCGGACAGAAGGAGAATACAAACTCGTACAGAATCCGGGGTACAGATAATTAAAAAACAGGAAATACTACAGAAGGCCTTTTCCCTTCTGTAGTATTTCCTTAGTATTTCCTTTACTATAAAAATACACGGTGCATATCTTCAAAAAAAGAAAGCGTGAAAACATGCACATTAAAATATCGAATATATATGAAAAATAAAAATACCTGGCTGTTATATGCCTTTATCCTGTCTTTTTTTGCCTGTAACCCACAGGAAGATAAACTGGAAACATTCGTTCCCAATACAGATAGTGAAGTAGTAAGAAGCCTTAACCCCAGAGCCATTCCGGATGCCGACGACCCTAATTCGGTTACCTTTACGATGGATGATGTAAACGGATTGGTGGGTGTATGGGAAATCAATGGCACCCTCTATCCGAGAAATCAGGTAGTAAGATATTACGATTTTCCGGGAGAATACGAAGTAAAAGCATTTGCCTACAACAGGAACGGAGTTTTTCCGGCCTTAACCATACCTGTGGAAATTACAACCACCAGTCCGTATGTATGTGTAAACACCGATTATCTTTATCTATCCGGAGGATGTGATGCCCCGGAAGAAAAAACATGGATCCTGGATTCTTCCTCAAAAGGATATTACGGATTAGGGGAATACGGAGCGAATGAACCCAACTGGTGGGAAGCGGACCCGGGAAGCCATAATGGCGTGTACGACGATGAAATCACCTTTGTGCTTGACCAATACAAGACCTATATCCATGAGACCCATGGCACCAGCGGACTGGACAGCGAAGAAGTAGATTTTCCGGCATATACTGCCACATGGGATTTGTATACCGAAGATGACATTACCTATATCCAATTATCCGGCCAGGGATTCTTTCCACCCCGTAGCAGTGATTCTCAGGGCAACAGCAAATATGTCCTGCTGGAACTCACGGAAGATATCCTTCGCGTAAAGATCCAAGTCGGGAACGAAGCAGAAGGCCAAGCGTGGTTCTACCGGTTTGTGCCGAAAACTAACTAAATAAAAGAATAGCTATTAAATACTAGCAGTATAAGGGGCTACCTGACTAAACAGGCCGGGTAGCTGCCTTTTCAAAAACAGACCTATGAAAAAAGCGGTTCTTTTCCTTACGTTATCTATTCTTGCCTTTACAGGGAATAGCTATGCGTACCCTCCTGTTCAACCGGATAAAAACTCTCTGGAAGAAATCATACAGGCATTGACTCCGGAAGAAAAAGTACGGCTGCTGGTAGGGACAGCCAACATGCATCCCAATCCCCCCTACCCGGCTCCCGGAACCTTTATGCGTCCACCCATGCCCGAAGGAGGAGAAATCAATACATTCCGGACAGAAGAAAAAGTAAAAGGAGCTGCCGGAGACAGTTATCCGGTTCCCCGGTTAGGCATTCCTTCCATAGTATATGCCGACAGTCCTGCCGGAGTACGGATCGACCCGGAACGGGCAAACGATACCAGCAAATACTATGCTACCGCATTCCCTATTGCCACCCTGATCGCCTCCACATGGGATACCGGGCTGGCCGGCCAGGTAGGAAAAGCCATGGGCAATGAAGTAAAAGAATACGGCGTAGATATCCTGCTGGCACCCGGAATGAATATTCACCGGAATCCCTTAACCGGAAGAAACTTCGAGTATTACTCCGAAGACCCTGTTCTTTCGGGAAAGATGGCTGCCGCTATGGTAAAAGGCATCCAGTCGGAAGGAGTAGGAACTTCCGTAAAACACTTTGCAGCCAATAATCAGGAGACTTTCCGGAATGGCATTGACGTGCGGGTAAGCGAAAGAGCATTGAGGGAAATCTATCTGAAAGGATTTGAAATCGCCATAAAAGAATCCGACCCATGGACAGTGATGTCTTCCTACAATAAAATCAACGGAGAATATGCGTCCGAATCCCACGATTTACTGACCAAGCTTCTGCGGGACGAATAGCACTACAAAGGATTCGTACTCACAGACTGGTGGGCAGAACACGATCCGGTGGCACAAATGAAAGCCGGAAATGACCTCTTAATGCCCGGCACGGAAGAACAAATACAGGACATTCTTACGGCTGTGCAGGAAGGGAAATTAGACATGCAGGTAATTGACAGGAATGTGTTCCACCTCCTTTCCGTCATTACCCGGACGCCTGCTTTCCTCCACTATGTCTATTCCAATAATCCGGACCTCAATACCCATGCGGAAACAGCCCGAAAAGCAGCCTCGGAAGGAATGATACTGCTGGAAAACAAAGACCGGACGCTTCCTTTACAACCGTCTGTCCGTACAATAGCTACATTCGGAACAGCTACATACGATATCATTGCCGGAGGATCCGGAAGCGGATATGTGTATAAACCATGGAAAATTCCCCTTGAAAAAGCATTAAAGGAAAACGGATTCCTATTGGACGAATCATTAGCAAACACCTACCGGGAATATATCTCCCGGGAAAAATCCCTTTTACCACCGGAATCATTCTGGTACGTACCGGTCGTAAAAGAAATGAACGTAGAAGAAAATGAAATCCGGCGGTTAGCTGCTGAAACGGATATAGCCATTATCACCCTCGGAAGAAACTCCGGAGAAGGCGAAGACAGAAGAGCGGAAGAAGGAGATTATTACCTGAATGCCACGGAAAGGGAACTGATAAAAAATGTATGCCACGCGTTCCGGAAAAAAGGGAAAAAAACAATAGTCGTATTAAACATCGGAGGAGTAATAGAACTGACGGACTGGAAAGACCTTCCGGATGCCATCCTGCTTGCCTGGCAACCCGGACAGGAAGCCGGATATGCCATTGCTGACATCCTTACCGGAAAAGAAACGCCTTCCGGGAAATTACCTATGACCTTTCCCCGGAGGTATGCGGATGTTCCTTCGGCAAAGAACTTCCCATTGTCCGAAGGAGAAGCCGCTGCGGTAAAATACGAAGAAGATATATTTGTAGGCTATCGCCATTACAATACCTTTGGGGTTATTCCCTTGTATGAATTCGGATACGGCTTGTCTTACACTTCTTTTCGTTACAGCAATCTCAAAGTGACAGCAGACAATGCCGGCGGAGGAAACCTGCATATTTCTGTTACCATAGAAAATACAGGAACAAAAGCCGGGAAGGAAATAGTACAACTGTATGTAACAGCACCGGAAAGTACCCTCCGGAAACCGGAAGCGGAATTAAAAGCATTTGCAAAAACCCCCCTCCTCCTTCCCGGAGAGTCACAAACGCTTACGTTTACGCTTACTCCATACGAACTGGCTTCCTTCCACCCGGAGGAAGCCGCATGGATAACAGAAAAAGGAACCTATACCATGAAAGCAGGAGCCTCATCAAAAGACATTCGTTTACAAGAAGAAATAATCCGTACAGAAACAGCAATATACCCGGTTCAGTCTTTATTTGTCCCGGATAAGAATTGAAAAACAAGGCTACAAGTCCGAAGAACTTGAATATAAATAACCGCGGGTGAAACCCGTGGGAACAGATAATCTCCCGATCCACGAATCCCGAATGGGGTTCAACCCTTTCAGGGTTGCATGAGAGTGAGGTATTTTATCTACCACGGATTTCACCCGCGGTTATTAGCTTCGCTGACCGTTGGTTCATATTTGATCCCTCCGGGGTCTTTACTTGAAATTTATAACTTTATCATAGAACGATGGGGCATTTATACATCCCCACAAGAGAAAAAACATCGGAGACATTTATATATATCAGAAGAATATTAACACCATTAATAACAAACCGATATGAAAAAAACAGGAATCAGTTTATTATTTATTATCCTTTCCCTATCCCTATTTGCACAGGATGTATATCAGGCAGAAAGAGCCTCCTGGCTGGAAAAGGCAGAACAGGCAAAACCGGCCCTGATGGAAACCATCTGCAAACCTTTATACCTGGTCCGTTCCGTACAGGACCCGGACGCCTTCCAGGGATGGCGGACGGAAAAAAGCGAAGAAATGGATGCGCTATACAATATATCCTTCAAAGAAAAAAAGGAAGTGATTGCAGACTTCGGAAAACACATCACCGGCTACTACAGCTTCTTTCTGAAAACCACTTACCGAACACAGGATGCCCCGTTGCGGATAAAATTCACTTTTGCCGAAGTTCCGGCGGAACTGAATACTCCTTTCGACCCGTATCCGGGAACATTAAGCCGGGCATGGCTACAGGACGAAATCGTTACTATCACTCAGGTAGATCAGGAAATTACCATCCCCCGCAGATTGTCTTTCCGGTATGTAAAAATAGAACTGCTGGGATATTCTCCCGACTTCGATTTCCGTTTTGCCGATATGACCTGTAAGGCCGTCTCTTCCGCACAGGACATACAAGTACCCCTAGCTGCAACAGCTTCAGAAGAAATCAAAGAAATAAACCGGGTTTCCCTCGAAACATTGAAAGAATGCATGCAGACCGTATATGAAGACGGTCCTAAAAGAGATATGCGGCTATGGATAGGCGACTTATATTTAGAATCCCTTGCCAACACATATTCCTTTAAAAACCACGACCTGACAAAAAGATGCCTGTATCTGCTTGCCGGACTGGCTTCAACCGACGGACGGCTGCATGCTAACGTTTTTGAAAACCCGGAACCCCATCCACAATACGAATCCCATTGCCTGGATTATAGCTTATTATATAATGTCACGTTATTAGAATACCTGAAAGCCACAGGAGACAAAGAAACGGCCGAAGACCTATGGCCGGTAGTCACCAATCAGGTAAAAGAAGCATTAGGTTTTGTAAACGACAAGTACATGTTCGATCCATACAAAAAAGAAGGTTTCCTGTGGCTTTTCTTTGACTGGCGTGACGGACTGGACAGGAACGTTGCCATTCAGGGACTGATGGTATATGCCCTGAACAGCAGTTACGAACTGGCAAAGATGCTGGGCAAAGAAAAAGAAGTAAAAGAGTGGCCGGAAATAGCTAAAAAGATGGCAAAAGCGGCCAGAAGTGAGCTGTACGATAGCAAACAGGGTGTATTTGTCAGTGGCCCCGACAACCAGGTTTCCTACCTTTCCCAAGTATGGATGATCCTCTCCGGCGTGGCATCCCCCGCAGAAGGGAAAAAAGCACTGAATACGGTGTTCTGGATGCCGGATGCCGTTTATCCGGGGGCACCCTATGCCTATCATTACCTGATTGAAGCCATGATCAAAGCCGGAATGAACGACCAGGCAAAAGAGTACCTGGTAACCTACTGGGGAGGCATGGTAAAAAAAGGAGCGGATACCTTCTGGGAAGTATACGACCCCAACAACGAATACCTTTCGCCGTATAACTTTTTCCCGGTAAACAGCTACTGCCATGCGTGGAGCTGTACCCCTGTTTATTTCATACAAAAATATCCGGAAATATTTCAGCAATAATCCTGTGTAGACAAAAAAGAAACAATGAAAAAGAAGATTCTTTGTTATATTTTCCTGTTTTTACCGGTATGTGCGTTACCGGCAAAAACGGAAAAAGAAATAGAAAGCCGCATCGAAAACCTCCTTTCGGAAATGACCCTGGAGGAAAAAATAGGGCAAATGAACCAGTTGAGTTACGAATACGAAAGCGCAGAATTGCTTTCGGATATCCGCAACGGAAAAGTAGGCTCCCTGTTGAACATTACAGATCCGGAAACCATTAACCGGTTACAGAAGGTAGCCATGGAAGAAAGTCGTTTGGGCATTCCGTTAATCATCGGCAGGGATGTCATCCATGGGTTGAAAACCATATTCCCCATTCCCTTGGGACAGGCGGCATCGTTCGACCCGGAACTCGTCAGGCAAGGTGCCCGGGTCGCTGCCGTAGAATCCAGGCAACTGGGGATACACTGGACATTTGCGCCCATGGTCGATATTTCCCGGGATGCCCGCTGGGGACGCATAGCCGAAAGCTTCGGGGAAGATACATACCTCACCGGGATACTGGGAGCCGCTATGGTACAGGGATTTCAGGGAGATGACCTCTCCTCCCCTACTTCCATAGCTGCCTGTGTGAAACATTTTGCCGGATACGGGGCTGCAGAAGGAGGAAGGGATTATAATTCCACTTACATCTCCCCGGTACAGATGCGAAATGTCTACCTGCCCCCTTTCCGCAAAGCCATTGAAGCAGGAGCGGCTACGATTATGACTTCCTTTAACGACAACGACGGCATTCCGGCATCGGGAAATCCTTATTTACTGAAAGATATTCTCAGAAAAGAATGGAATTTTGACGGATTTGTCGTGTCGGATTGGGCTTCCGTAAGCGAAATGATTGTCCACGGATATGCAAAAGACGGGAAAGACGCTGCCCGTCTGGCCACAGAAGCCGGGGTGGACATGGAAATGGTGAGCCGGACGTATACTCATTTCCTGCCGGAGCTTATTAAAGAAGGAAAAATAACAGAAGAAGCAATAGACCAGGCTGTCAGGAACATCCTGAGAGTGAAGTTCCGTATGAATTTATTTGAACATCCTTATGCGGATACACATTCTCCTTCTTTGCTGTACGCACCGGAACACCTGGAAAAAGCGAAACAGGCGGCTTTAGCATCGGCCATCCTATTGAAAAATGAGGATGTGCTCCCATTAAACGAATCCCAACACATTGCGGTCATCGGACCTATGGCCCATGCGCCGCACGACCAGCTGGGAACCTGGGTATTTGACGGAGAAAAAGCCCGTACCGTCACCCCACTCAACGCCCTGCAAACAACGTACGGTCATATCCGATATACCTATGAACCGGGGCTGGCCTATTCACGGGATAAAAATCCGGAGAATATACAAAAGGCCGTTCAGGTAGCCAGAAATGCAGATGTAGCGGTCGTATTTCTGGGGGAAGAGTCCATTCTCTCCGGAGAAGCCCATTCGCTCTCTACCCTGGACCTACAGGGATTACAGTCGGAATTACTGAAAGAAATCAAAAACACGGGCAAGCCTGTCGTATTGGTAATTATGGCAGGAAGACCATTAACCATACAGCGTGACCTGCCTTATGCCGATGCGGTACTATACAACTTCCATCCCGGAACCATGGGAGGCCCCGCGATCCTGGACCTGTTATACGGAAAATACAACCCTTCCGGGAAATTACCGGTTACCTTTGTAAAAGAAACCGGACAAATCCCCCTGTATTACAATCACAATAATACCGGACGCCCGGCACCCGAACAGGTAGTATTACTGGACGAAATTCCCCTGGAAGCTTCACAGACCTCATTAGGAAACACATCCTTCTACCTCGATTCCGGAAAAGACCCCCTTTTCCCGTTCGGATTCGGACTTTCCTATACCACCTTCGAATACTCCGGCCTGCTCCTTTCTGCACCGGAGATCCGGCAGCAGGATACCCTGACCATACAGGTAACGGTAAAAAACACCGGAGACAGATATGGCACCGAAACAGCGCAACTTTATGTAAGGGACCTGGTCGGTTCCGTGGTCCGCCCGGTGAAAGAGTTGAAAGGCTTCCGGAAAGTCAACCTGCAGCCCGGAGAAGAAAAAACAATTTCCTTTACCCTTTCGGCAGAAGACCTGGCCTTTTATGGACGTAATCTCACCAGAAAAGCAGAACCCGGAGAATTTCTCCTTTCGGTAGGCAGAGATAGTAAGGCAAGTTTACAAACAAAATTTTACCTGAAAGAAAAAGATTAATAAGAATTAAGAGTCAAGACAGAAGAAACAGGAGTTATCTAAAAAAGCGTCTTGACTCTTGATTCTTGACTCTTGGCTCTCTTAAACTATTTACTTATGAAAACAAAACTATTTATCCTCCTATGTCCGTTATTTTTTTTTATCAATGCAAAAGCGACGATGAAGAAATAGAACCGGAAGTAAAACTAAGTGGCATAGAAATAAGTGAAAGTACGCTTTCCATCCTGGAAGGCGAATCTTTCACCCTTACAGCGGCCCTCTTGCCGGAAGAAGCTTCCGGAACCATTACCTGGAAAAGCGAAAACGAAGAAGTAGCTACCGTGACAGACGGAACCGTAACAGGCATTGCCAGAGGAACCGTCACCATTACCGCTACCTGTGAAGATTTCTCGGATGCATGTGTAGTAACCGTGGTAGAAAAAGAAACTCCTCCGGAAGAAGTGATCCTAAACGAAACCGTACTTACCCTGACGGAAAACGAAACATTTACCCTCACAGCTACCATCCGGCCCATCGGAGCAGAAGGAGAAATCACCTGGACTTCCTCCGACGAATCGGTAGTAACCGTGAATGACGGAGAAATAACAGCCCGGAAAGCTGGAATCGCTGTTGTTACTGCTGCCTGCGGTGAATTGTCTACAAGTTGTATGATCACAGTACTTCCCGAAACCATCCTTCCTACGGAAATAGTACTGGATAAGGAAGAATTATTCCTTACCGAAACGGAAACCTGGCAACTGACCGCTTCCCTGATTCCCGGAGAAACAACCGGAGAAATCACCTGGTCTTCTTTCGATGAGTCGGTAGCAACAGTACTAAACGGATTGGTAACAGCCATACAGGAAGGAGAAGCCATCATTACCGCCTCCTGCGGAGAATTAACGGCCACCTGCCTGGTAACAGTATCCCGGAAGGGATTCTTATCTCTGGAAGGGACGGATTATTATGTGCTGGTACTGGACCAGCAAACTTTTGCTTCGCTTGGAGACCGGGTGAAACTGGATTTACGCATAAACAATGCCACCAGTACCATGGATATCTGGCCCAATGGCGAAAGCTATTTTGCAGTACCCTGCCGGGGAGAAAACGTATATGGAATAGAAGACAACTGGATATGCATGGCTGTAAACTCATCTCCCTGGGATGGTGTCGGAGGAGGAGGAATCCGCCAGATGAAAGATTTTGATCTGTCTGCCATAGACGAAACCTATACCCTGCACTGCGCTTATAAAAGCCGGGACGGAGGGCAACACGAGATTTGCCTCTTTACACAGGATGGAAACGAAGTATGGGTATCCCTCCCGGCAACAGCCGACAGGATATGGCACGAATACGAAATACCGATGCGGACCATGATAGCCCGGGGCTGGAATTTCCCGGAACCGTATGTCTTCTCAGGAGAAGGCCGTTATTCCCTCGCTTTCAGAAGCAGACCTACCAATGCTGTACTGGAATTGGATGCAGTCTTTATTTATAAGACAAAAGAGTCAAGAAGCAAGAGTCAAGATTCAAGACGGTAAGAAAGGTATCTTTTGAAGTAAATTTCCATCTTTCCCTACCGAAGGAACTATAGGATCGTAGAAGCCCTTATAGGTAGAAACCGATTGGCCCGCGTTTATATATAGCATTTCCGGAATATGTAGGGAGAGATGGAAATTCCTGATACTCCGGTATACATCCGGAGTTATGAAGGGAAAAACATGCTACGGTCAAAAATACAGGAAGTATAACAGGTACTGGAGGAAATGCTACGTCGAAGAAGATAAAAAGACCTGACAGAAAGATAAAAAATCTGCCGTCACACCCCGGAGGGGTGTGACTTTACTAGCCATGTGGCCTCAGCCCACGGTGGAAAAACAGGAACATACAAACCCGGTCATTTCAACACATAACACATCCATACCAATTAACCGATAAAACATTCCATGCTATGCACAAACAAAAGCTTATTCACCCCATGAAAAAAATTCTTTTTATCCCCTTCTTATTTATCTCCCTCCTATGCACCCGATGTAATCAGGAAGATACGGAAGAACTACCCGGAGAAACCCTCCCGATAGAGATTATTTTACAGGACTCCCTCCTCTTTTTATTTCCGGGAGATACCCTTACCCTGACAGCCACCCTGATACCGGAACCGGCTGCCCCCGTTGCTCTTTCCTGGCATTCCTCAGACGAAGAAACAGCTACCGTAGAGAATGGAAAAGTGACTGCATTAAACCCCGGAGAAACCCTGATAACCGTCTCCTGGGAAACTGCCCTGGCTTCCTGCAGAATAAAGGTACCGGAAGAACCATTTGCGATCACCTCCCTGGCTTTTGATGCGGATACCCTGTATATGACACCGGGAGAAACCTTACGTCCGGCTCTTGCCATAGAACCCGGATATGCCCCTCCGGACTCTATTCGCTGGAAATCTGCAGCGCCCGCTACCGTATTTGTGGACAAAGGAATATTAACTGCCATTTCTTATGGAAAAACAACCATTACTGCGTTCTATAAAGACACAGAAGCCACCTGCCTGGTGATCGTACCGGAACCGGTGATAATAACCGGAATTCAAATTTCTCCCGATCCGGTAGAAATAGAAACCGGAGAAGAATACATCCTAACAGTAAACATTACTCCTTCCCATGCGTCACCGGATTTCCTTATCTGGAAATCTTCCAATGAAAAAGTAGCCACCGTTGAAAATGGCATTCTCAAAGGAAAAGGATATGGAGAAGCAGTCATCACAGCCTTTTCCGAAGAAACAGAAGCCAGTTGCGAGGTCCAGGTGAAAGCCCCGGAACGAACTTACCGGCTGATCTGGTCCGATGAATTCGAAGGGACTACATTAAATGAAAATTACTGGAACTACGAAACCGGTGGTGCAGGCTGGGGAAACCAGGAAGAACAGTATTATATCGACCGGTCGGACAATGTACGTATGGAAAACGGATACCTGATAATTGAAGCCCGGAAAGAAACCTACTTCAATAACCAGTATACTTCCGGACGCATCCATACAAAAGACAAGGTATTTTTCACCTATGGGAAAGTAGAAGCACACATCAGCCTTCCCGAAGGAAAAGGAACCTGGCCGGCTTTCTGGATGATGCCCAACACCGGCAGTTACGGCGGATGGCCCCGAAGCGGAGAAATAGACATCATGGAACATGTAGGACATACCCCTCAGGAAATTTCCCATGCCATCCATACCCAACAGGCACACGGCGACAACTGCTGGGTATATTGGAGCAACTTCGGAAAAGTCGAAAATACCTTTCGTACATATACAGTAGAATGGATAGAAAACTATTACAACGGAAACGATGCCCTGATTTTCTCCGTTGATGGCAACCGGACAGCCACAAAAATACAGGATAACTACCCATACAGCACTTCCAACGACTGGCCGTTCGATAAAGATTTTTACCTCGTCCTGAACCTCGCCCTTGGAGGAAACCTGGGAAAAGAAATAGACGACAACATGTTCAACCGACCAGTACAAATGAAAGTAGACTGGGTGAGAGTATATCAGCAACAAGAAGAATAGGAATCTATCCACTTGCATTCAGCTCCTCCTTTATAAAAATAAAACCCACGAAAATACCTGAATGCTTACCAAACAACTGTGCATCTCCTCTTTCCTCTTCACCCAAAAATAAGCGCCCTACCACTCTCAAAGAAGATACTATGTAAATAATCAAATTTGTTTTGCTAAAAAACTATAAAT
>JAJQEC010000078.1 GCA_021201815.1 Candidatus Azobacteroides sp.
AGTGATGTAACTACTCTTATAGAACAAATACAGGAAAACAACATGGTATATATACATAATGACAATATTATTGTCTATGCTTCCAAAGGAGAAACCATCGAATTATATAATGCGGTAGGGCGAAAGCTAATGGATTATCCGGCCGAAGAGGGAAAGAATATAATAACGATCGATCAGAAAGGTATTATTCTTGTGAAAAAAGGGAATAAAGTAAGTAAAGTATTATTGTAAAGTAGGGTTCTTTTTTCGGTAAGCGCTGCATGGGTATTGGAGAATACGGACATGCGGCGCTTTTTATTTAGCCTCTATATAAATATAAAAAGAAAGAAAAATATTTTTATCACTCTTAACTTAATATTTTGTTTGTATATTAACATCATATATTTGTTTATATGTTCTACTCTTATTATTATTGTATTGTATAAATTTTATTAATATATGTATATGTTTTAATATTATTTATCGTCCTATTTAACCTATTATCTACATACTTATGAAAAATAAGCTTTCTTCTTTGATAAGGGAACTTTATCTTCTATTATCCTTTTCTGTTAGTATAAAAAAAAGTGTAGGAAACAAGACGTATCCATATCTATGTAATAAAATTACTTTTTTCATTCGCCCTCCTTAATATTCCTTTTATTCTTTCCTGTAGCTATTCTTTCACATATTGTTTATTAATCCTTTGGATGGGATTCTCTTTTTATTTAATAAGAAAGTGCGTTAAACAAAAAAGTTTAAAATAGTTATATCTCTCACAGTTAAAATATTTTTTAGAATTAAACCTAAAATAAAATGAAAATTTATAAAAAGTCTTTTATCCGGAGTATGCTCTTTGTTTTAGCATGTTTTTACGGAAATTTTATCTTCGCTCAAGGTGGGTGTTGTAGTGATAATGAAAATCATACGATATTTTTCTGTGACCAGGACGCTGGTCCGGAAGCCGGGAAAATATCTATAGACGCAGTTGTTGATTGTTCTTATGACAATTTGAAGGAAGATGAAAATCTCTTCAGACCTTATATCCCGAATTCGGATAGTGACATTATAACCATTCGACTTATTTTTCAAATTGTACAAAAAGGGGATGGCAGTGGTAATTTTCAAAATAATATGAATGATATTGCTTTTCTGTATGATCAGGTAGAACGTCTGAATTCTTTTCTTTCAGAGTTTCAGGCCCCGATCTGGGGAGGAAAAGAACAAGAGGTGCCATATATTGTGGATTCCAGGATAAGATGTGTGCTTGATAAAGTGTACTTTATCCGGGACGATGAGGCATATGGCACAAGGCCGATAGATAAAGATACCGGGAAAGATATTTATTATACTAAATATAGGAAAGAAGAAGACCACTGTTTGAATGTTTTTTTTACGGAACTGCCTCCTAGTGAGCCGGGAAAAAATATTCCTCTTGGAGGAAATGGATTTGGCCTTTGGGGAGAAAAATATAATTGTATCTTATTGTATGGTTATTATAATTTTTATCATAACAGACCTCATGATGGAGAACTGAGGACTTCTAATTTTGCCCATGAATTAGGACATCAGCTAGGATTATATCATACATTTGAAGGGGATTACTTATCCGATACAAATAATGATGAGCCGGGGATTAACGGTTGGTGTGACCTTGCTTCTGTTACGTGCAGTAATAATTTAATGGGTGATGCACCTTCCAAGAGACATTTGTCTCCTTTACAAGCCGGAAAGATGCGCAAATTATTAACAGAAGGCTGGCGAAGCAAAATGCATTATAACAGTGGAGATAATGCTACCCCGCAAACCATATCCACCAACGTAACCTGGAATGTTCCCCGTGCATATAAAGGAGGTCTTGTTTTTCAAGGAACCATGTATTCACCTGTAACGGCGCATATTAACTGCAATGTATATCTTCCGGCAGATAAGCATGTGACAATAAATAGCCGGGCGAGAGTCATCCTGGATGGCGGAATAATAAAAAATAATTTCGGGGAGAAAACCAATATTACTATTTATAACGGGGGATGCCTTGAAATCAGTTCATCCGTATTGGATAACTGCCGGATTACCGTAAAAGAAGGAGGTACGCTTATTATTAATCATTCTCTTACATTTATTAACAAAGGCCAGGTCGATGTGGAACCGGGAGGATATATCTGTGTGAAATCGACAGCAAACCTGCATATTACCAGTAAGGAAGAGTTCCTGAATTTGCAGAGTGGTCATGAGATAGGTGTAAATAGTGCATATGTAACAGAGGTTACGGACTGCCCGTCTGTTTCTTCCTGGAAGGTTTCTGGAAACGGTTCGGTCCGGCAACCCGGCGACCTTTCTGTCCTTACTTCTTATCCGGTAGATATGAGTTTCGGAGGAATCACCGACTGGGGAATCAATGTTGCCGATGTGACCGGGAACGGAAAACAGGAATTGTTCTTTGCTTCCCGGTATGGACATTTATCAGCTTTGGATTATAGGGGCAAAGAATTATACAATATCGATAATGATCCGAATACTTATTCGGGGTTCGCTTCTTTTATCGAGGACGGCTCCGGTATTCCTGCCATCGGAGATTTGTATGGCGATGGGAAAATGTATGTCGTACAACCTACCCGTGATTATTATAATGCTGTAAGAAAGAATGTGGTATATTGTTATTCTGTAGAAGATAGGGATAAGGATGGAAAGCCTGATCTGACATGGCAGAATGCTTCTAATCCGAGTTGGGCGGCTTACCGGGGAGCCGTGCTGGCCAATATCGATAATAGTACCGATGGGTCGCTGGAGGTAATTGTTGGGCATGAAGGCGGACAACTGGCTGTTTACTCTGCAAATGGCACTCTCAGATGGACTGCACGCGGACCTGCGGTTAATTATGGGGCAATTGCTGTTGCCGACCTGGATGGAGACGGGAAAAAGGAAATAATCATGGCCTCCGGATATGGTATTTATATCTGGCGGTATGATGGCAGCAATTTCAGTTCCAAACAGCCGGTGTACGATATTTCCGGCAGTGGATACCGGATGCGTGGTTCCGTAGTGGTGTGTGACCTGACCAATGACGGGAAAAAAGAGATTGTCTTTGCCTCGGTGAAAGAAGCAGCTACCTCTCCTTCTTCGGCGATGATTCATGTAATAAAACCGGACGGCACCCCTGTCCCCGGATGGGCCAGTACGCTTTTCCATACGATAAGTAAGGAAGATAATACCCATACGCAGGAAGTAGTCGTGGGAGACCTGGATGGAGATGGTGATCTGGAAGTGGTGGCCGCAGGCCTTGGCATGGTAAAAGTCTGGAACAACAAAGGTGCGTTAATCCATCAAACCAATATACCCGGGATGAATGTTACTAAAACCCCTATCCTGGCCGATATTGACGGAGGAAATGATGCGGAAATCCTGCTTTCTTCCCGGGATGGATACTTGTATGCCCTTAAAATGGACGGAAGCATGGTGCCCGGATTTCCGATAGCTGTTATCTCAGGTAAATCTGCGCCTCCTTGTGTTGCGGACATAGATGGGGACGGGAAAAATGAGCTGATGCTTGCCATCGGAGGAACCGGCCTCACCCGTGTGTATGTCTGGAAAACGGAAGGTCGTCCAGAAAACAACGAATGGCCTCGTGAACGCCATAACCAGCACAACACCGGAGAATACACTCCCTCCCGGATTCCTGTCAGAACCATGCCTTCTTATCCGGTAGATATGAGTTTCGGTGGGATAACCGACTGGGGTATAAACGTGGTCGATATGACCGGTGACGGAAAACAGGAATTATTCTTTGCTTCCCGGTATGGCCATTTATCAGCCCTGGATTATCAGGGGAGAGAATTATATAAAATCGGTGATAACCCGGATGCGTATGCCGGTTTTACTTCTTTTATTGAGGATGGATCAGGTATTCCGGCTATAGGAGACTTAAATAATACTGGGAAAATGTATGTCGTACAGCCTACCCGTGATTATTATAATGCTGTGAGAAATAATGCTGTATACTGCTATTCTGTAGAAGATAGGGATAAGGATGGAAAGCCTGATCTGACATGGCAGGATACCTCTAATCCTTCCTGGGCAGCCTACCGGGGAGCTGTGCTGGCCAATATCGATAATAGTACCGATGGGTCGCTGGAGGTAATTGTTGGGCATGAAGGCGGACAACTGGCTGTTTACTCTGCAAATGGCACTCTCAGATGGACTGCACGCGGACCTGCGGTTAATTATGGGGCAATTGCTGTTGCCGACCTGGATGGAGACGGGAAAAAGGAAATAATCATGGCCTCCGGATATGGTATTTATATCTGGCGGTATGATGGCAGCAATTTCAGTTCCAAACAGCCGGTGTACGATATTTCCGGCAGTGGATACCGGATGCGTGGTTCCGTAGTGGTGTGTGACCTGACCAATGACGGGAAAAAAGAGATTGTCTTTGCCTCGGTGAAAGAAGCAGCTACCTCTCCTTCTTCGGCGATGATTCATGTAATAAAACCGGACGGCACCCCTGTCCCCGGATGGGCCAGTACGCTTTTCCATACGATAAGTAAGGAAGATAATACCCATACGCAGGAAGTAGTCGTGGGAGACCTGGATGGAGATGGTGATCTGGAAGTGGTGGCCGCAGGCCTTGGCATGGTAAAAGTCTGGAACAACAAAGGTGCGTTAATCCATCAAACCAATATACCCGGGATGAATGTTACTAAAACCCCTATCCTGGCCGATATTGACGGAGGAAATGATGCGGAAATCCTGCTTTCTTCCCGGGATGGATACTTGTATGCCCTTAAAATGGACGGAAGCATGGTGCCCGGATTTCCGATAGCTGTTATCTCAGGTAAATCTGCGCCTCCTTGTGTTGCGGACATAGATGGGGACGGGAAAAATGAGCTGATGCTTGCCATCGGAGGAACCGGCCTCACCCGTGTGTATGTCTGGAAAACGGAAGGTCGTCCAGAAAACAACGAATGGCCACGTGAACGTCACAACCAGCACAACACCGGAGAATACTCTCATCCGGGTACTTTATTGCGTGCTACTTCCCTTTCGACAGAATCGCTCCTGAAAAACGGCGAAGTAATAACTGGTATTTCTCTTCCTATGGAGAACAGTATCTATGTATCCAATTCTTCGGGAGGAATTACTATTGAAAGCACCCCGGAACGTATATCTGCCATTCGGTTATTGGATATCTCCGGAAAGAAAATAGCCGGAGAAAGTAATCTGGATACGTATCAGTATCTGTTGCCAAAGATTTCTTCCGGTGTATATATTCTAAATATAGAGTTGGAATCTGGTAAACGAATAGTCAAAAAGGTAATTTTCTGATTTCTTACGGAAAGTGATTAGATAGATCTTTATAAATATCTTAATTCATTGAAAAATGAATCAATAACATGTAGAAGGAGAGGATATCCTAAAAGCCGAACATCCTCTCTTTCCTTTTTAATTAATATCTCCAGCTTTTTTAATCTCTTTTTTTCTTATAAATTAAAAATCCGTTTTCTTTATTTGGTACTCTATTTTTAAGAAAATATTAATTATATAAGCAATACCTTTTAAAAATAACACTTTTACTTTGTTAATTCTTTTTATAGAAAATAGATTTTTATACCTTTATTCATTAATTTATTATTAAATCCTCCATCATTTTATATTATATATTTATAA
>JAJQEC010000116.1 GCA_021201815.1 Candidatus Azobacteroides sp.
GTTTTATTTTGAAAGGATGTATTAAAATATAGAAGAGATCTTAATATCTTGTATTTTTAGTAAAAATAATAAACTAACACATATAATTCTATTTTCCTTTGTAGATGTTGTTTTATTTACCTTATTTGTTTTATCTTCTATGTTTAGTTATAACTGAATAATATAATTTGCTTCTCGGAACAAATATTAAAATAGGAAGAATAATTTCTTGGAATATTATTAATTATAAACTTGGTTGTATAGATTATCCACTATAATATATGGATTCTAAGGATTAATTTCTTGTAAATTGCTTTTATAAAAAATAGTTATGGGTGTTTTTACGCGTTAAAGAATTCTATTCTTTTATTAAATGGTGGAATCTATAGCTATAAGAATTGAGTAATTTATATTTTTATGAAGATATATATGAGAACTAATTATAAAGAGACTCATAAGTGTTTAAACTTGTAATTTTTATAGAAAATATTTTCTTATCTTATTTTAGACATTTTGTCAGTATTATAAATAAGCAAGAAAGAAGATAGGTATTCTATTTTTGATGAAATAGAATAAAATAGTAATTATAAGGGAAAAGTTATTCGAGCTTTATCTTTTGGAGTTATTATGATATTTTTAAATCTGAAATTATATTTTTATTATTAAAAATAAAAGGAAATATTTTTATAAGCTATTATTTATCTCTTTAATAAAGTAAAGAATTTCTTCTCTTCCTTCTTTTTTAAATGAAGATGTCAAAAAAGTCAATGGTATTTCTTCCCATGTTTCTAATAATGTGTTTTTATAATTATTAATATTCTCTTCCAATTTGTTTTTTCTAACTTTATCAATCTTCGTAAAAATAATACAAAAGGGTATTCCATTTTCTCCTAGAAATTGAATAAATTCCAGATCTATTTTTTGTGGCTCATGACGACTATCAATTAATAAAAACAAACAAGTTAATTCCTGACGAAAAAGTATATAATTATGGATAATTTTATTTATATTTTCTTTTCCTTCCTTTCCTCTTCTGGCGAATCCGTAACCTGGTAGATCAACCAAATACCATTCGTTGTTTATTAGGAAATGATTAATCAACATTGTTTTTCCTGGCTTTGAGGATGTTAATGCTAAATTCTTTCGGTTAGTGAGTAAATTTATCAATGAAGACTTTCCAACATTTGATCTTCCTATGAATGCGTATTCAGGTTTACCATCTTCAGGACATTTCTTAATATCAGTATTACTAATAATAAAACGAGCGTCTTTTATTTCCATCATTTTTAGTTAAAGAAGTTTATATATTTATATGACTTTTTGTGTGTTTTTGCTAATTGTCCATAATCCTATCATTGTCAATATTCCATTTATCATGAGCATTTCATATCCAAATTTATAATTAGTATAGTAAGATATAATTTTATCTGCTAAAAAGCATATAATTGGTCCTACTATACATATAAAAGGTACCCATTTTCCTATAAGTTGCTTTTTTGTAAATAAACCAAAGGAAAATAAGGCTAATAAAGGACCATACGTATAAGAGGCTACCACATATATGGCATCAATTATACTTTGATTATTTACCAGTCGGAATAAATAAATAATTACTATAAATAATAATGCTATCCCCACATGTACTTTCATTTTTATTCTTTTAGCTTTTTTCTCGTTATATTTTTTAATATTTAAAATGTCAATACAAAAAGATGTTGTTAAAGCTGTTAATGAAGAATCTGCACTGGAAAAGGAAGCTGCGGTTATACCAAGCATAAACAAAATACTTACTGAAATCCCTAAGTAGCCATTTGCAGCAATCATAGGAAGGATTTCATCAGATATTTCAGGTAAGGCAATATGTTGCTTGTTTAAAAATACCAACAATAAAATTCCCAGGCATAAAAATAAGAAATTAACCGGAATAAAAGAAAAACCATACCATTTCATGTTCTTTTGTGCTTCCTTTAAGTTACGACAGGAAAGATTTTTTTGCATCATATCCTGGTCCAGACCAGTCATGACAATTGTGATGAATATTCCACTGAAAAATTGTTTAAAAAAATTCTGTTTGGAATACCAGTCATTAAAAACAAATATTCTTGAATGATTGTTTGTTTTTATTGTTTCTATTAATTCGTTGAAATTTAATTCTAATGCCGAAGTTACTTGCCAGATAATCAGAATAAGAGATCCAACTAAAAATATAGTCTGTAAAGTATCTGTCCAGATAATGGTCTTTACACCACTTCTAATTGTATAAGCTATGATTAATCCGATTAATAGGCACGTTGTTAAAAAAAAAGGAACATGATATTGGTCAAAAAAGAAACTTTGAAGAATTAATACAATTATGTATAATCTTGCTGCAGAACCAATCATTCTTGAGATGAGAAAAAAACAGGCACCTGTTTTGTAAGTAGTTTTTCCGAATCTTTTTTCTAAGTATGTATAAATAGAGGTTAAATTTAATTGATAATATAAAGGTAATAATAGATAGGCAATGACGAAATATCCTACCCAGAATCCTAATACTGTTTGCATGTAGGTCATATCTATATGGGTTACCATACCAGGAACAGAAACATAGGTAACGCCTGAAATAGAACTTCCTAGCATTCCTATTGCAACAATATACCAAGGCGATTTCCGATTTCCTAAAAAGAAAGAATCATTATTCGTGCTTTTTCCAGTAATAAATCCGATGAGCAATAGTAGAATAAAATAAAGTAAGATAATTAATAGGAGTATGTGTGAATTCATTGATGAACTTTAATTTATACCTGATAATTTAACTTTATAGATTCTGTAATAATATAATTTAAATTTAAGTTGAACATTATTGGAAAGGCTATATATAAAAAAACTGTTCGATGCATGCGGATCGAACAGTTTTTACTTAATTATGTCTTTTTATAATTTACTATAAATAACTCTGAAGTTGATATCTTCTTTACTTTTCCTTATTCTTACAGCAGCCGGTTTTAAATAATGTCCAATTGAAGTTACATTATAGCTTTCATCCATATTAATTGTAACAGGAATAAGATATACAGTTGCTTTGCCATTATCACGAATTCCTTTATCGCTTAATTTTTTAATTAATGGAGTAAGATTACTGAAATTATATACCAGATTTGTTGTGTCATAAGATGCAATATACGTGTTGACAAAAGTCGTGACATTGTCTGGCATTGTAGAGGAATCAAAAAAATCTATATATTCATCTTCCGGAATAATCATGAGATAATCCGGCGATCCTAATGGATATTCTGTGTCTGTAGGGGTTGCAAATGCTTTTACTTTAAGAGCTACGCCATTAGTTATATACCCTTCAGCTCTTCGTTTTAAATTCGTTTTTTCTATAATTTCGGCAATTGGAATTTCTAATTTAGTAAAAACAGCACCTGGTGTTTTTATATAGGCCGTAGTTTCATTCGGTTTTAGTAACTCTTCCAGATTTGTATTTTCAAAATGTTTTAGTTGAAGAACTTCTCTGGTATTATAAAGGGTAAGAATACTATCTCTGGCAGTATCATTGTAATCAGCCTCGTAATTGTAATAAATATTTAAATGTGTACTCAGCACCTCTATTAAGCTGCCGGAACCATAGTTTGTTGTTATATATACACCTGGAAAATAGTTTAGGAAAGAATCTTTTGTATCCAGAATACCTTCTGTTCTGGATTTTTCATAAATATCCTGACCTAATTCCCTAGGCAAACGTATTCGCAGATATTTGTAAATAACAGATGAGCCGGAAGAGGAAGTCATCACGGAATCCTTCATCCCAATGTTGGAAGCCGTATATACCTGTTGTCCTATAGGTTGAGACATATCACAGTACTCTTCAGGTTTAATATTAGAATAAAAGTTTCTGGGTAATTCTTTATTTATTTTATAAATGCTAGCTTGCATAGGGGCGAGAGAATCTCCTGTAATTGAAGAGTGATAGTAAAATAATATGACATCCATCGAATCTATCTGAGAATTGACAACTCCGTCTGGGAAGTTCAGATCATCAGGGCAGTAAAACTGATTTATATAATCTGCTTTTAAATTACCGAAAACAGGATCCTGGAAAGAACCTAGTAAACCGGTTATAGACCTAGCGGATATAGAATCAACTTTAAATGTCGAAGCTTCAAGTTGAAATGTATCTGTCATTACTTCTATTGCATCTCCCGGAGGCTGAACCACAAATCCTAGTTCATTCAAATCATCGTCACAGGAAATAAGTAAGAAAAAAAATGAAATAACAGTAATAAACAGGCTTTTTATGTTCATATATTTAGCTTCGGTTTTAATAATAAGTTTTCCTTTTTCCGAATAACAAAAGATTAAATATAAGAATATTTATTCCATAATCTTATCATAAAAAACATTATATTCATCAATGTATTCATCCGGATTTTGATAAGGCAAAAATAATTTATTTGAATCAGCTGTGTATGTTAATAAAGTATTATTAACATTCTTACTTCCCTGGATAACTCCATCTGAAAAATCAATAGCTAGTTTTGTTACGGCCTCATAATCAATTGTTCCGGTAAGAGAATTCAAATCGGACTTTTCAATGCCGGGAAGAAGTAATTTTTCTCTGAAAGCTGGTGTAAAAGGGTCTTGGAATTGTTTGTCGTATAATGAAAATATAACCTTTGCATTTTTAAAGAATGGTTCATCATTATAAGTTTTTTTAATATATAAAGGAGTCAGAGAAGTTAACCAACCATGACAATGGATAATATCAGGAGTCCAACGTAATTTTTTTACCGTTTCAAGTACACCACGGATGAAAAATATACATCTTTCTTCATTGTTATCAAATTCCAGAAAGTTATTATCTCCATATACATTTCCTTCTACCGGATTTTTTCTTGGAAAATAATCATCATTATCAATGAAGTATACTTGCATACGAGCAGCCTGTATAGAGGCAACTTTAATGATGAGCGGATGGTCAGTATCATCTATGATAAGATTCATACCGGAAAGCCGGATTACTTCATGCAATTGATTTCTTCTCTCATTGATACAGCCATATTTCGGCATAAAAGTTCTTATTTCCCTGCCTTTTTCTTGTGTAGCCTGAGGTAATTGTCGACTAATACATGCGATTTCGGATTCTGGTAGATAAGGTGTTATTTCTTGCGAAATATAAAGAACTTTGATATTTTTTGTCATTGTTAAAGCAGTCTTAAAGCTGGGATAATGTTCTGCAAAAATAGTTATAATTTCCTTTAGTTGTATTATTTGTGAAAATAATCTTAAGAAATTGATGAGTATTGAAGAAAAAAAGTTGCACAAATCAAAGTTAATGTATACTTTTGTCCCCGATTTGGAAAAATGGTCCGGTAGCTCAGTTGGATAGAGCAACAGCCTTCTAAGCTGTGGGTCGTGGGTTCGAATCCCGCCCGGATCACTAAATATTTAAAAGGTTCTGGAAATTATTTCAGGACCTTTTGTTGTTTTTAATTTACAATTTCTTGTAAAAAAGAAATCAGGGATTTCTAATATTAATTATTTCTGTTTAATTTTATTATTCTTCTACAGTAGTCACTACCTTTTTGTAATTCAGTACATTCATTTCCTTATTTTGTGTCCTACCATTTTATACTACAT
>JAJQEC010000051.1 GCA_021201815.1 Candidatus Azobacteroides sp.
ATATGAAAATTATAAAACGAAAATATTCTTAATACACATCTAAAATTAAAATAAAAACTGTTTTTAGGAAATATTTATTAAAAAAGAAGGTTAATAAGTGACTATTTTGTAAATATTATTTTAATAAATACATGAACTTTCTTTTCCGACAGGCAAAAATAAGCCTTACGAATCATCTCTTTCTGCCTTCCAAAAAGAAAATAATGACTGAATACTTATTTTCGAATGACATAATATGGGATTTCAGATGACGCAGCGCCATTTTTCAAACGACGCTACGTCGTTTTTTGAATGACGCTACGTCGTTTTCGGGACGACGTAGCGTCATCCGAAAACTCACGCAGCGTCGTTTTCTATATTTTATACGGAAAAAAGGAATAATTAGCAGGAAGATACCATGGAAAAAAGGATAATAATCTATCCATTCATTTTTAAAGCAAAAAAGAAAGGAATTACGTTTCCATAAACGAAAAAAGAAGGACAGGAAGATGTCTCAAGGCAAATATCCTTTGTACGATCAGATTGCAACACAGTTTTTTCTTCCAGATAAAAAGCTGTGTAATTTTTATTTCATTAAAAAGTAAGAGAAAGCTTTCTTTTTCACTACCAGTAATCGATTGTGAAGTTATTTTATTCATTTTCTCATGAAAAGGAATAAGCATAGGCACAAACAACCGGAAGATGATCAGGCAGCAGATAATAATTAAAAAATATATTTGTTCCATTTTATTTTTTCCTTTAGCTATGCAAATATACAACATTCACCTCCATGTTCCAATTATTTTGCTTGTGATGTCTAAGCTTTAGACAGGTACCGAGAATAAAATAACACCCCTCTTCCCTTCCTCGAAGGGAAGTACCTTTTGACATAGTCAAAAGGGGAAGGGTTAACCCATGGTTGATAAGTATACAAATACAAAATAAAACACCCCCTTTCCTTTTGCAAAAATGTTAAATAATTTTACCTTTGTTTGATAAACAAAAGCCCGGCAGAGTAGAATATTTAATTTAAACGGTAAAAGTACCTGTTCCTTTTTAATTTCTACTTTTACAGGAGTAACATTAACCATCTATATATCAATAAAAATCCGCATTAATAGAAAATAATTTAATTGAAAATGAATTATACGGAAACTATTGATTTCTTATATTCGCAGTTGCCTGTTTATCAGAAAACAGGAGGAAGTGCTTATAAGGAAGGGCTGGATAACAGCCTGTATCTGGATAAAGTACTTGACTATCCCCATAAGAAATATAAAACAATCCATGTAGCAGGAACAAACGGAAAAGGTTCTGTCTCTCATCTGCTGGCTGCTGTATTACAATCAGCCGGGTATAAAACCGGGCTGTATACCTCTCCGCATTTACTGGATTTCAGAGAACGGATTCGTATCAACGGAAAAATGATTGATCAGGAATATGTGGTTAGTTTTGTGGAGAGAGTAAAACCTGTGATTCCGGAAATTCATCCGTCCTTTTTTGAATTAACGATGATGATGGCCTTTTCCTGGTTTGCCGACCAGGAAGTAGATGTGGCCATAATCGAAGTCGGCCTGGGTGGGCGTCTGGATAGTACGAATATCATTACGCCGGATCTCTCGGTCATTACAAATATCAGTTTTGACCACATGCAATTTCTGGGAAATACGTTACCCTCCATCGCTACGGAAAAAGCAGGCATTATAAAGCCTCAGGTCCCTGTTGTAATAGGAGAAGCCGGAAATGAAGAAATACGAAAGGTATTTGAAGAAAAGGCATCACAGACAAAGAGCCGGATCGTATTTGCGGAAGAAGAACCGGTTATACGGGAAGCTTCTATTGATAAAGACGGGAATTGGGTCTTTCAGGTGACAGGATGTACTGATCTTATATTAGAATTAGGAGGGTGGTATCAGAAAAAAAACGCCAATACTGTTTTGAAAGCCATAGAAATACTACAATCTCTTGCATACGAAATTTCTCCGGATGCAATCTCCCGGGGCTTCCGGCATGTCCGGGAACTAACAGGATTAAACGGAAGATGGCAGGTGATCGGTCATGCTCCCGAAATAGTTTGCGACACCGCTCATAACGAAGCAGGGATTTCCCGTATCGTAGAACAACTACGGGCTGAAAAATTCCGACAATTGAGAATCGTTTTCGGAATGGTAAATGACAAAGAAATTGACCACATTTTGTCATTGATGCCTCCGGATGCTGTTTATTACTTTACCAAAGCATCGATTATGCGTGCATTGGATGAAAACGAATTAAAAGAAAAAGCATCCGTATATGGGATAAAAGGAAACTCCTACCCGGATGTCGGTCAGGCGATCCAAAAAGCATTACAGGAATCCGCCCCTGCGGATATGATTTATATCGGAGGAAGCACATTTGTTGTAGCTGATGCGTTGGCATATTTTGAAAAGAATAAAAAAGAAAAATTAATATACTAAATGTTTATACTTTGGGGATCCCGGCTTGTGAGAATCGGAAAGCATTTCGATCCACATATCAGATGCGAAAATTGCGGTAATTTCTCACAAAACTTTTTCGTATTCCGAAAATATATTCATTTCTTTTTTATTCCTCTTTTCCCAATCGGACAAAAGATAATAAACTCTGAATGTGTTTATTGCAAAGATACTTTTAATGGAGAAAAGAAAACTCATTATTTACATATAACAAAAACACCGGTATATTTCTATACAGGAATCATTCTTTTTATCACCCTTATTCTTTATCTTATCGCAGCCAACATTCATACGCAAAAACAAAAAAAAGAATATATAGAAAATCCGCAAAAAGGAGATATCTATTTAATAAGAGAAGACAAAGAAAAACAGGCAACTTATTATTATGTGAAAATAAAATCCATCGAAGAAAATTCCGTCGAATTAATAAGGAACAGGTTTACGTATGATTCTTTTGTTTCTTCCATGAATAATAAGGATTATTTTATAGAAGAACAAAGCATTTTTATTCCTGCGGATGCACTAAAAGAAATGCTGGGTAAAGGGCGTATTATTTCTGTAGAAAGAGGAAGTCAGTAGAGGGAATTACTTCTCTAAAAAATAAAAAGTAAAAACAGCATATTTACTTTTTATGGATTTTTTTACTTTTCGCATCTAATTAAATATAAATCAATTCAGTTAAACATTCTACTATGGAAAAGAGAGTACACATCCTTCTTTTAATCTGCCTTTTGACAGGATTTGCCGGAATATTAAACGCACAACCGATGATAATAACCGGTACTGTTACGGATACATCAGGCTATCCGGTTATCGGCTGCAATGTGATAATTAAAGGGACTGCTACAGGAACAATAACTGACTTTGACGGAAAGTTTACTCTTACAGCTTCTCCGGAAGAAACACTGGTGTTTTCTTACATAGGCATGCAATCCAAAGAAGTAAAGGTAACAGAAAGGCAAAAGGTTTACAATATTGTACTGGAAGATGATGTGATATTGATGGAATCCGTAGTTATCGGTTATGGAGTTACCTCTTCGGCACAAATACCTCAGGAATCTGTCTTATCCCTGAATCACAGATCGTATGATGCTCTTTCCGAAGAAGAATATACATCTTTCGGTGAAAATAAATTTTTATCCCCGCTGGAAGTCCCTCTTTCTACTTTCTCTGCTGATGTAGACGCAGCGTCTTACACCAATGTACGCCGTTTTATTAACCAGGGATTGCTTCCTCCGAAAGACGCGGTACGGACAGAAGAGCTCATCAATTATTTTTCTTATGAATACAACCAGCCTACTGATAAAGAACCGATTGCCATCCGGACAGAAACAGGAAAATGTCCCTGGAATCCGAACCACCTGATTTTTAGCATCGGACTAAAGACTAAGGAAATACTCAATAAAGATCTGCCAGCAATGAACCTGGTATTTCTGATTGATACCTCCGGTTCCATGCAGGGGCCGACCCGACTGGATCTGGTAAAGGCTTCCCTCAAACTGCTCGTAGATAACCTCCGGCCGATTGATAAAGTATCTATCGTAGTATATGCAGGGACTACCGGTGTGGCCTTACCGGCGACCAGTGGCAGGGAAAAAGATAAGATTATGGAAGTGATCAATCTTCTTGAGGCTTCCGGTTCAACAGCCGGAGGAGCCGGTATCCAACAAGCCTATAAAATTGCACAGGAAAACTTTATTACCGGTGGTAATAACCGGATTATCCTGTGTACGGACGGAGATTTCAATGTAGGTATTTCCTCGGTGGAAGAGCTCGGTAACTTAATTGCAGCAAAAAGAAAAACAGGAGTTTTCCTGTCCGTATTAGGATATGGCATGGGAAATTATAAAGATAACCGGATGCAGGTCCTGGCTCAGAAGGGAAACGGAAACCATGCTTATATTGACGATATCAACGAAGCAAAGCGGGTATTGGTAAATGAATCTGCCGGAACACTCTACACGGTTGCAAAAGACGTAAAATTACAATTGGAGTTTAATCCGGCAAAAGTAAATGCTTACCGGTTGATCGGTTATGAAACAAGGCTGATGAACCCGGAAGATTTCAACAACGACCTGGAAGATGCCGGAGATATGGGTGCCGGTCACTCGGTAACCGCATTGTACGAAATTATTCCTATGGGAACAGACTCCGATTTCTTATTGACCATCCCGGATAAATCTGTCACATTAACCGATTCGGATGAATTGCTTACCGTGAAATTACGTTATAAACTTCCGGACGAAGAGGAAAGTAAATTAATAACTATTCCAGTACATGAAAACATAACGGATCAGACAAGTACTGATTTCCGGTTTTCTTCTGCTGTAGCGATGTATGCCCAGTTATTGAGAAATTCCGAATTTACCGGAAATGCTTCTTATCAGAAGGTAATCGACCTGGCAAACGGAGCCAAAGGCAAAGATAAATTCGGTTACAGGAAAGAATTCATCAATCTGGTAAAAAAAACAGAACAACTGGTCCGGCAAAGCCACAGGCAAGGAAAATCACTTTTATATGGAAATGTAAACTTTGAGCTATCGCTTTTCGAAGAGTTTTCGGAAATGGTAAATGGTAAAAAGAAATACGGGGTCAAAGATATTCGTGAAAATGTGGTTATTCCGGTTCAATACGATAAGATAAATATCATTTCCGGTGGACTGGCTATTGTAGAACAGAATAATAAATACGGACTTTACCAGCTTTATTCCCAGGAAATCACACCTGTGATATATGATAAAATAAAAGAACTGAACCCTACCACATTCTTGGTAGAAAAAAACGATTTAAAAGGTCTTATTGATTCGTATGGCAATGTGAGAATCCCGGTAAAATATGAAGAAATTAAAGAAACGGGATATAATTTATACCTGGTAGAAAAAAATGAAAAATACGGAATCTTCAATAAAAACGGAAAAAAGATTATTCCTATTGTATATGATGATATTGAAATAAATAATCGGAATTTTATAGTTGAGAAAAACGAAAAATACGGAGTGTATAATATCAAGGGAAAGGGTATGCTTCCGGTTGCTTACGATGAAATCTCCGGTTATGACTGGCTGACATTGAAAGCAAAAGACAAATACGGACTGGCGACTCCGGAAGGTAAAATGATATTGCCTCCTGTATATGATAGCAAAATAGAAAGACTCGATAACAACTTTTTTGTTTTTGAACAAAATGATAAATATGGCCTTCTCCACTCTTCCGGCAGAATAATTGCGCCTGCAAAATATGAAGACATCGATGATCTGAGCGGACTGGTATGCATTGTAGAAAATAAAAAAGAAAAAATGGGAGCTTATAACTCCACTGGTAAAAAGATTCTGAAAGAAAAATATGATGATATTGATTTTTTAGATGAAGGAGAGTATGTTGTCAATTCAGATCAGTCTATCGGCTGCCTGATAGTAGAAATTGATGATAAATACGGTGTATGGACTACAAAAGGAAATAAATTACTGGAAATAGAATTTGATGATATCGAATTATTGAACTTTCAGGGAACAGACTATTCGCCGGAATTTGTCTTTTTACTGGAAAAGAATGACCAGTACGGAGTAGCTGATAAAGATGGCAGTATCATTCTGCATACGGCTTACGATGATATCGAATTAATTGAAGAAACCACTCATTTCCGGAATCAGGATAACTCATTCGGTCATCTTCTTGTAGAGTTAAATGATCAGTATGGAGTATGGACTTCCGGTGGAAAAAAACTATTTGATATTCGATATGATGATATCGAAGTATTAGAACCCGATGATGATAATAAGATATATGGAGATTTTGTCTTTCTCCTTGAGCGGGAAAATAAGTACGGACTGGCTGACAAAGATGGAAATATGCTCCTTCCCATGGAATATGACGATATTCGCTATCCGTATAATGGTGATAACCTGATAAATACAGATGGATCGCTGGGATGTCTGAAAGTAGAAAAAAATAAATTATCAGGCATTTACACATCAGGAGGACAAAAAATTCTGGATTGCGTGTATGAAGATATTGAAATAATCCATCTAAGCGAAGAAGAAGACTATATTACTGATTTTGCGTTTGAGCTGGATATAGATGATAAATACGGACTGGCAGACAAGAACGGAAACCTCATCATCCCGGTTCAATATGAATACCTAAAGGTTATTGTCAAACAGGAAAGAATAGAAGTAGAAGCCGATGACAACTATTATTATTTTGATTATAAACTAAATCCCATTGGCAACTAAAGAAATAAAAGGTAAAAGGTAAAAAGTAAGTTCCTTCATTTACTTTTTACCTTTTACTTTTTATAAAAAGTGTCTCCGTCAATTTAACGCCTATTTCCGTCAATTTTTCCCCCTCTTTTCTTCCCATCCGCCCTATTTTTGTAAAACCTAATCCAAGAAACTTCTGTTTTTAACTTACAGCAGGAAAAGGCTTTATTCCCTTTGCCTTTGATTCATTTTGATTTTTATGATTTTTAATTAAATACCATGATAATGAAAAAGATTTTTTTACTCACCTTATTAGTAAGCTTCACTTTAACAGGATTTACACAACGCCCGGATTTTTCCATGGTAGGATTTGCTACCATGAACGGAGGAACAACCGGAGGAGCCGGTGCAACAGAAATTATTGACGTATATAATGCCGATGAACTGGAAGCAGCCATCGGAACAAGAAAAGAAGGAGGACAAGACCCCAGAATCATAAGAATTAATGGCGTAATTAAAAAAAGCAGCAGCCAGATCGAAATAAAGGAGTGCTCCAACATTACGATCTTCGGCGCTGATGAAAATGCCGGATTTGAACAGACACCGTTAATAATAAATATGTCCAGTAATATTATCATTCGTAATCTTTATTTTACAATGGTAGGCCGTACAGGAGGAAAAGACCTGATTGAAATTACAACAAACGGAAGTGGCAGTACCAAATCACAGAATATATGGATCGACCATTGCGAATTTTACAATGAGACCCCAACGGCCGCGGGAGCGGAAACCAGCTTAAAAGACAGATACGATGGGTTATTGGATATCAAAAGATATAGTGAATACATTACTGTCTCCTGGTGTTACTTCCATGACCACTACAAAGCGATCCTGATCGGATACACCGCAAGTGATACCCTTGACCGTAAAATTACCATGCATCATAACCGCTTTGTACGCATTAATTCACGAATTCCGTCCTTACGTGGCGGAACTGCTCACATCTACAATAATTATTTTGAAGGTTGGATAGAAAATGGTGTTTCTTACGGAAACTGCATCCATACCCGTGAAGGTTGTAATGCTTTAGTAGAGAATAATTATTTTACCAAACTGAACAGAGCAGTGTACTGGGAACCAAAAGATGCCACTGAAGGATTTGCTTATGGAACCGGAAACTATTTTACTCCGGATGTGACCAGCGGTTTTACATCCCAGCCTGCTGCCAGTCCTTTTGTCCCTCCTTATGGGGAAGTGGACCAGAATATCGCGGAAGAACTGCCTTTATTATTGGAGGAATATGCAGGAACAGGTAAAATTACTTCCTATGATGATTACGGAGAGCCGGCCGGAGATAATAAAGCTCCTTCCATAATCATTACCTCTCCGGAAACAGGGGATACATACGACAGCCCGGCGACTATTACACTCAGTGCGGACGTTACCGATGAAGACGGTTATATTTCAAAAGTAGAATTGTTTAAAGACAATGAATTGATTACCACTTTGGATGCCACTCCTTATTCTTACACATTCACTGATTTAATGGTAGGAGCTTATACATTTACGATACGAGCATTCGATGATAAAAGTAAATTTTCTTCAAAATCAGTTTCTGTCATAGTAAAAGCACCGACATTAGAAATAGGCGAATCCATATTCGGAGATTCCGCGCCTGAAAATAACTTTTTCTGGTTCGGAGAAAATACGGATAATGTAAGTGCATTACTGAGCAATAATACCATCACAGGTTCCGCTACCCTTTCCAAAGATAAAGAAGATGACGTAAACGGACATAACGGAGCGTTAGTCGTTCCACAAAACGGAGATATTATTTTCACACTGCCCAGTTGTACTGTTTTTAAACTTTATATGACTAGAACCGGAGATTTCGCAGGAAGTGTATATGCAAGTACGGACGGAGTAAACTGGGGAAATCCGGTAGCAGGAATATCCGGCAGAAAAGGAGCCCAGGAAGTAGACTACAGTGAATATGTTACCAGTGCTTCCCCGATCTATGTAAGAATAGTAAATACATCCAGTGGAGGATTGAACATTCATGGAGCAAATATCCGGCTTGCACAAAAAACGGAAACTGGTATTCCGGGAGCAACAGAAGAGAATAAGACCATCTCAACAATCAACTATTTCAGCATTTCAGGCCTTAAAGTAAAAGACCTGAAAGAAAATACAATTTACATAAAAGAAACTATCTACGACGATGGTTCTATAGAACGGATAAAAATATTCAATTATTAATTTATCCGGTCAATAACATAATATAACAACATAATACGATGAAAAGAAAACTTTTACTGGCTGCAACCTTTTTATTAATCATAGTTGGGCACTTATCTGCCAGGCAATTATTCTTAGCTGTTGACGGAGACGATCAGAACAACGGAAGCATGGAATCACCCTGGGGAACGTTAAAATATTCTTTTGCTCAGTTAGGAGCAGGCGATACATTATGGGTACGTTGCGGAACGTATATGCAGACAGAACGGATATATGCAAAGGCCTGTGGAGCTAAAGACGCCAGAATCTGCGTTTTTGCTTATGAAAATGAGAAACCGGTATTCAACTGGAGCAACGGACCGCAGACCTTAGATAACGACGGAAGAGGAATCGAACATAGTATCGGAGCAAATTACTGGCATTACAGAGGGCTGGAAATTTGTTATTGTGGAGACAACGGTATGAAAATGGAAGGAAGCTTCTGTGTGATTGAATCCTGTGTATTTCATCATAATAGAGATTCCGGATTACAAATCGGTTTCGGAAAAGGCAATAAGGGAGAAAACACCCGCAATCCTGATTTCATATACGGACGATACAATATCGTTATCAATTGTGACTCTCATGATAACTATGATCTTAAGCCCGGAGCAACCAGTGGAGGAGGAGGGGACGCCGATGGATTCGCAGTGAAACTTTTCCCCGGTCCCGGTACGGAATTTCACGGTTGTCGTTCTTGGATGAACTCCGATGACGGATGGGATTTTTATTATACCACTTTTCCTATTGTCGTACATAACTGCTGGAGCATGAAAAACGGATATGATGACGGAAACGGGAACGGATTTAAAATGGGAGGATATAATGACGGAGATACTCCCTCCTACGGTGCCCACATCTTTATGAACTGTGTCTCTACCGATAACCTGAAAAAGGGTTTTGACCAGAATAACCATGGAGAAGGCTGTTATATGTTAAATTGTATTGCGGCAAGAAATAATTCGAATTACCAGTTCGACAGCACCAGAAAAGGCCTGGAAGAGTTTATAGGAGAAAGTAAATGGGTATTACGCAACTGCGTAGGAATGCTGGTAACAGAAAGAAATCATAAGTTCCTGAGCGAAGAAAGTTGCGATATTGGTTTTTGCAGCTGGAATCTTTTTGATAATAATCATACCTTTACGGATGCCAATAATCGCATACGAACAGATTATACCGGCGAGTATGAAAGCATGGTATATGAAGATGCCCTCGCTGAAAGGCAGGCAGACGGAAGTTTACCTCTGAAATTTGCCCGTTTAAAAGAAGATAGTAAATTCCGGAATGTCGGAACTCCGATTACCGATTTTTTCTGTGAAAATTATTCGGATAATTTTTATTCTTCTTCTGTTTCTATCTCCTATAATGGTTCCGCGCCGGATCTGGGAGCTTTTGAATATGGAATTCCTAATAATATTGATTACGAATTTACCTATCCGGTAAATGACGGTTCCGTAGAAGATCCCGAACCTACCGATCCTCTTGCTGAATTCCGGGATGAAGACGGAAATATCGCCTACACTGAAAATGTAATTGCAAACTGGTATCCGTTCCAGGATAATACGTTGCCTGCTGATTTACCTATTTCCTTACATACAGGCACAGCAGAAACAGATATAAGTATAAATCCTGATTACACAGGAAGCGCTGATGCTTCTCATCCGGAATATCTGCAATCAGCCGGTGCTATCATCATGCCTAAAAACGGATCTTATATAGAATTCACTTTACCTTCTGTGCGTTCTTTACAGGTAAAGTTATATAATACAGGAGGTCGGGAGCTTAAATTCCAGTATGGCAATCCCAATGAATCGGAAAGCAACTGGAAAACCATTGAAACAAAGAGATACGAAAAGGGTAATTTTACCATTGACATTACTTCCCTGGCAAGTGATATCAAACGAAAAGCCCCTGTCACAGTACGGATGTTCAATCATAAATCCGATGGAAATATTCAGGTGACAGATACTTATATTTCCGTATATGAAAGGATTCTTCCTACGGATATGAAAGAAATACATACTCCGGAAATAGATATGTACCAAACCGAAACCATGCTGATTGTATATGGAGAAAACACTTCCTTAAAAGTATACGATCTTTCCGGAAACCTGGTGAGCCGGTCTTTCGGTATGCAAGGAGTAGATATTGCAGGACTTTCGAAAGGTGTATATATTGTAGTAGTGCAGGATAAAGCGGGTAAAACTACTCCTGTAAAGTTTATGAAGAGATAAACGCAATTTAATGACCAATCCTGTGTAAACAGTACAAATTTATATAACAAAAATAATTCCTTATCAGCGTATACAAAGGCCCGTCCTGGTATACGCTGTTTTTTTATAAGAGGATAATCACTAAAAGAAATCCTAAAAGTGCCATGTGCTGAAGCAGCACGGTAATTGAACAATAGCAATTGAGCACGCCAACCTTCTCATTGTTTTTTCTCCCTAGAAAACCTGAGATTATTCTTCACACTCTTTATCATATAAAAAAGAGGATGCCTAAAATTAAACAGACATCCTCTTTCATAAACATTAAATCAATTATTGCTACACATTAATTTTTCTTGACTTTATAAGAAAAGGTATCTTTTCCGGTAATCACTTTAATAAGGTATGTATCCGGCATTAAAGATTCCACATCTAACCTCTGACCTTCTGGTATAGATGTTACTTTCCGTCCCAATACAGTATAGACCTCTATTTGCAACACATCTTCTGTTCCGGCAATTACTTCCTGAATGTCTGTCACGGACAATGCATTTTTCGTACTGAACCAACCCCAGCCCCATGCATCCTCCACATGCAATGGCAACCTGTCAACCACAAATGCGCCCGGAGTACGTTCAATAATATTTCCGTTATTATCCACAGGGACTAATATATATTCCCCGGATAATACGTCGGAAATTTTACAGGCGAAAGCATACTCATTCTGAGCGGTCACAGTAACCGGTACCTGAACAGGGAAACCTGCTGTATTAAACAAACCGATCGTTGTATTTTCCAGTTCGTTGCGTCTTACGTTTACCTGAAACTGCTCATTCGTATCCACCGTAAATGAATAATTACCGCCGGAAGTACGTAATTGCAGATGATCCGTCATATAAATATCCGGACTTGCACTTGCTGTCGCTCCAAACGAACCGAAAGGAATATTCACTTTCAAAGGCAATTTATCAATGTAGTGAGAACCGGCAGGACGTTCAATTATCTTTATGGAACCACTTTCTTCATAATAAGGAGCAATAACATATTCCCCTGATAAACCGGCCGATATCGTACAATTGTACACATTTCCATTTTGAGAAACCACTATGTTAGTTAAGAAATTACCTTGTTGAGTAAACAAACCGATCGGAACTTCTTCCATATCGGCAACAATAATGTATAGCTGTATATTATCGCCGGCATTCACTTCATAAGAATAATTTTTCACATTCATTGTCAGGTGACTCTCAAGTTTCGGGGCAGCAGTTTCTTCAAAGATAATTTCTTCAAAAGCACCGATGTTTATACCCTTTCCGGCAATGCGTAGGGCTTTTTTACCGGAGTACTGATCTTCCGGATACCAACCTCCGAAATATTCTCCGTCGCCACCATGCCACTGAATATACGGAGGAGGAGTAAGGGCATATTCATTTTCCCAGCCCTGAAAATCACTACCGCAGGCTTCCAGATATAAATCCGGATTTCCCATATCTATACAGGGACTTTCCAATTGTAAGGTGAAAGATCCGGCCGCACCGTTCCGGTCATCGGACGGAGGAGAAATAAACATCGGATCAAAACCGGCCACTGTGGCATCCAGCCCGCCTGTTGCCGATAAATCAGCTCCCTGCAATAAACTATAATTATAAGTCGCCCGGCATGCCTCCGTATAATCCACGACATTCGAGATATTTGTATTTTCCGCCCGGTTATTCCATACAATAGTATTATTAAGCACAGGAAAAGCATTATAATAATTTAATATCCCGGCACCATAAGAACCTCCATAATTTCCGATGATAGTAGCATTCGTCAGAACCGGACTGGCTCTTTCCACCTGCATTCCGGCACCATATCCGTACCAGACTACAAAATTCCTGTGGAAAAGAGCATTGATAAAATGAGGCTGGGTGCCACTACTCTCTACCTCTCCGGCAACCGATACTCCGCCTCCGACTTTTGACCAGTTTTCCATAAATATGATATTTTTAAATTTTGGACTGTGATTTACATACATGCCACCACCCTGGTCCGCAATATTTTTATAAAATATCAGATTTTCACCTCTTAATTCAGAAGAAGTTATACAGTACATTCCACCCCCTTCGAAAGCTGCGTTGCCACGAATTTCCAGATTTCTGACAGTAGCAGCAGAAGCCCTTGCATACAAACCACCTCCCCGATGCGTATAAATATTTACTCCGTTCACATTTACGGCATACGCATCGGGGAACTGTTCCCGATGATGATTTCCTCCGGAAATAGTGAAACCATCCAGCTCGGTTCCTTTTGTATTATTTGCCGAAATAACCACATGATAAGTATTTTCCGAAGAATTGGAAGTCGTAGGATTATCCTGTGGGTCATTCTGATCATAATCCCCGCTTAGAATCACCCGGTTTTCGATCCAGTTGCGCTGGCTGAGCTCCGTTTCATTTCCGGCAAAACCACCATATACCTTTACACCTGATTTCAGAATAAAAGCATTGTGTTTATCTCTAAGATTAGTATTTACCGGCGTAGGAGAAGCATCTGTCCAACCTTGCGCACTGTGAGAAGGAAAGTACAGACCGGCAGCTACCCACACCTGATCTCCCTCAGAAGAAATATTGATCATTTCCTGAATATCGTCGGAAGCATTTTCCTAGGAAGTACCGTCTTTCAGGCCGCTTCCTTCGGGTGTCACATACCGGATAACGCTGTCAACAGGTTCTGTTACTCCGATTACCTCTTCAAATGCTCCTATATTTATTCCTTCCCCTGCTATACGAAGGGCCTTTTTTCCGGAATACTGATCTCTCGGATACCAGGCTCCGAAGAAATCATCATAGCTATCTCCTGAAATTGTATAAGGAGGAGGGGTAAGGGTATATTCATTCTCCCAACCGTCAAAATAATCTCCGCATGCATCCAGATATAACTCCTTGTTTCCTTTATCAATACATGGGCTTCCTTCGAGTAAGGTAAACGAACCGATTCCTCCCCAGTATGCATAGGCAGGAGGAGAAATCCACATCGGGTCAAAATCCTCAGAAGTAGCATCCAGCCCACCGACAGAAGTCAGATCCATTCCCTCTACCAGGCTGTTGTTATATGTTATCGGCGTACTACCCCAGTTTATGATATTTTCGACACTTACATTGGTAAACCACCAGGTGTTCCAGTCATATTCTGCTGCCATATTATTCCAGACAATGGAATTATTTATAACCAGCTTAGAACTTGTATAGATAAATATCCCGGCCGCTTTCCCTCCGAAATTTCCGATAATGGTTGAATTGGTGATAACAGGTCCACCGCCTTCAATCTGCATGCCTGCTCCATATCCATCGTGGGGAGAGCCCAGATTACTATGAATAACCGTATTAATAAAATGAGGAGATGCGCCGGCACTGGATACACCTGCCCCTATTCCGCTTTCATTTTCAGAAATGATAAGACTCTTAAACTTAGGGCTTCCTCCCCCGATATACATTCCTCCTCCCTGAGATGCCAAATTTTTAAAGAAATATAAGTTTTCTCCCCTCAATTCTGAAGAATTACTGCAATAAATACCACCACCATTTACAGGTGCCGCATTCCTCCGAATCTCAAGATTCCGGAGATAAACTGCTGTATTTAACGCGTAAATACCACCGCCATGGCTATTATGTACAGTTTCTCCATTAACATTTACAGACAATACAGTCGCACTTCCATAATAGTTTCCTCCTCAAATGGTAAAACCATCGAGGACAGTCCCTTTCTCATTACCAACTGAAATAATTATGTGGTAGGCATTTTCGGAAGAAGCCGGATCCGAAGCATTATTTCCGACATCATTTCCGTTAAAATCTCCACTGAGGATTGTCCTGTTGGTTATCCAGTTGCGTTGACCCACTTCCGTTTCATTTCCTATAAATCCACCGTATACTTTTACTCCTGATTTCAGGACAAAAGCATTGTTCTGGTCTTTAAGGTTAGGGTTTACGCCGGTGGGTGCATCTTCTGTCCATCCGGCTGCAGTATGGGTAGGCAGATACGTACCTTTAGCCACCCACACTTCATCTCCGGAAGCAGACATATTAATCATTGCCTGCGGATCGTCAGAGGCATTTGCCCAGGAAGAGCCATCTTTCAGGCCATTTCCCTCCGGCGTTACGTAACGCGTAGCTGCATTTCCTGCTACAACAGCAAGCAGCCACAGGAAGATTACCCAACATCTCTTTCGTCCGATAATCCTGTCGTGTGTTAAATTTACATTCATAAAAATTTAAATTAATGATAATTAGTAAAAAAATTATATTCTCAGGACAAATAGTAGGTGCAGGATAAATAAAAAATAGAATGAAACCTCTTTCGGATGTATCCGGATAATTATAAACGAATATGTATTTTTAATTTATATTAAGAATGAGGCACAAGTTAAAAATATTAATTAATATTTACAAAAAATACATTATATTATTATATAAATTTTTATTACAAAAAGGATTTATAGGGGATTAATATTTTAATTATTAACTGGATATAAATGAAAAACTATGGAAGGATAATTCGTATCATATATACTATTTATTAAATAAAACCTTTTTCCGGGAATGTTTCATATTAATATTAAAGAATATAGATGAACAATTATTTCTTATTTATTATCAATTAAAATTATCCTTCCATTCAAATCGCATAGCATTTAAAACTTATGCCTCATGGTTCAATAATTTTCCTTTAATTTTTTAATCCATAAGTGTATTAGAAATACAAAAAGTGAGAGAAAAATCTTCGCAATATATTTAAATAAGAAGACAAATCCTTTTCATAGTTTTCATATATATGATCTTTTTTTCAATAAGAATATCCTCTTTTCTAACAAGAATAAGTTTTAATCCAATGGAATCCATCCACAAAAGAATAACCGTAAAAATCGCTATTATTAGTGATTGACAGATTGTATATCAAACGCTTACCTTTGCAGGGCTATTTTAATTGAATGTAAAATCATATAAAATAAAACCAATGAAAAAAGTAATAATAGTTTATGGCTCCTCGACGGATAATACAAAACGCGTAGCAGAACAGATAGCAAAAGAATTATCAGGAGAAGAAGTGACAGTAATGGATGTATCCGGATTAAAAACTGGCACCTTGGATAATTATACGAATATTATCCTGGGAACTTCCACCTGGGGACTGGGGGATTTACAGGATGATTGGGACGGACAGTTGCCTGTTTTAAGCAACAGCAGGCTGGAAGGGAAAACAATCGCATTCTTCGGTCTTGGAGATTCTTCCTCTTATCCGGATACTTTTGTAGACGGAATGGGTATCTTATATGAAGCAGTCCGGGACAAAGGAGCAACCCTGGTGGGTGAATTTCCAACCGACGGATACGAATACGATGATTCAAAAGCAGTGGTAGATGGAAAATTCGTCGGAGTAGCCCTGGATGAGGATAACGAAGACGAGAAAACAGAAGGACGCCTGAAAGAATGGTTGAGCCTTATTACCCCGGCATTTCAATAATTTATTATTTCTATGAAAGTATTATGTCATCATATCTATGAGTACAAGAAAGGTCTTCGTCACCTAGTCCTTCATACACTGGATTCTTCTTTCCGTTATGATGCGGAATGGAAGTTAAAACAACAAGGAATAGAGTATGTCGTCCGGGAAGTGAGTGCCTCAAAAATTAATTTATTTTTCGGAAATAAAGAATGTATAGACATTATCCGGGAAATAGGAGACAAGAAATTAAATGAATTTACTCCGGAAGAAGACTTTATGTTAGGTACAATGCTCGGATATAATCCTTTGCAGCAATGCAAAAGGTACCTGAACAAAAAAGAAAAAGAGCGGAATTTTCTTTTTAAATACCTGACACCGAATATTGCCTGATAAAAAGGTAATTGCATCTAAAAGTACAGCCAGATAAAATAGCTTGCTCATGAAAAAACGAACAACTATTTATCTGGCTTTATATTTCCGAATAAGTTCCTTCTTCTCAGCCGCTATTTTTTCCTTCTTTTTTCTTCTTTCCATTGTTATATAAATAACATCCGGATCTTTTTCATAATATAGAAACAAGATCCGGGATGCCTTTAAAAAAGATTTTATCTTTAATAGATGAATTGTCCATAAGGACTTTCAATAACCAATTCCTTTTTTTCGGAAGCTTCCACACGTCCGACAATTTGCGCATCGATATTAAACGACCGGGAGATATCGATTACTTCCCGGGCATATTCTTCCGGTAAGTATATTTCCATCCGGTGCCCCATATTAAATACTTTATACATTTCTTTCCAGTCCGTGTTACTTTCCTTCTGAATAATTTCAAATAACGGTGGCACAGGAAATAAGTTATCTTTTATTATTTTCAGGTTGTCGACAAAATGCAGGATTTTAGTCTGCGCACCTCCACTACAATGTACCATTCCATGAACAGATGGCCTGAGGGCATCAAGTATTTTCTTTATCACCGGAGCATACGTACGGGTAGGAGAGAGGACCAGCTTTCCGGCATCCGTTCCTAATCCGTCAATAGTTTGTGTCAGCGAATAGCTTCCGGAATATACAAGGTCTTCCGGCACATTATTATCATAACTTTCCGGATACTTTTCTGCCAGGTACTTAGAAAATACATCATGACGGGCAGAGGTTAATCCGTTACTACCCATGCCTCCATTATAAGAAGTTTCATACGTAGCTTTTCCGGAGGAAGATAAACCGACAATCACATCTCCGGGACGTATCCGGTCGTTGGAAATCACATCCTTTCTTTTCATTCGGCAGGTCACCGTACTGTCTACAATAATAGTACGCACCAGGTCGCCTACATCTGCAGTCTCTCCACCGGTAGAATAAGCATTGACCCCCATGGAACGCAGATCGGAAAGTAACTCATCGGTACCATTGATAATGGCAGAAATCACTTCTCCCGGTATCAGCAGTTTATTTCTTCCGATCGTGGAAGAAACCAGAATATTATCTGTAGCCCCTACACATAAAAGATCATCGATATTCATGATCAAAGCATCCTGGGCAATCCCCTTCCAGACAGAAATATCTCCGGTTTCGCGCCAATAAAGATAAGCCAGGGAAGATTTTGTTCCGGCTCCGTCAGCATGCATAATATTACAATAAGCCTCATCTCCTCCTAAAATATCCGGGATAATTTTACAGAATGCTTTCGGGAAAATACCTTTATCAATATTTTTTATAGCATTATGAACATCTTCCTTTGATGCGGAAACTCCCCGTCTGTTGTATCTTTGATCACTCATAAAGTAAATAAATAGGTTGCGTTTTAAAAATGGCAAAATTAACTCAAAAAACTCCTTATAACAAATAAAAGTAAAAGAGCCGCCCCTGTTTTTTGCATTTATTGTGAAAGAAAATAAGCTTTTGCTGTCGGTTTTTTATTATATTTGTAATATAAAATAAAGCAAGTTCATGAATCAAACATATCCTTCCCAGCTATTGGAAAATGCTGTCAATGAATTTTCCAAGCTCCCGGGAATTGGTCGTAAAACGGCCTTAAGGCTTGTTCTGCATCTGCTAAGACAGGAAGAGAACGAAGTCTTTGATTTTTCAGAAGCCATTGTAAAATTAAAAAACGAAGTAAAATATTGCAAAGTATGCCATAATATCTCGGATACGGAAATATGCTCTATATGTGCGCATCCGGCAAGAGACAGGCAAACAGTTTGTGTGGTTGAAAACATAAAAGACGTCATGGTGATTGAAAATACCCTGCAGTTTAAGGGATTATACCATGTATTGGGCGGAATTATTTCCCCGATGGATGGAATCGGACCCGGCAATCTTGAAATTGATAGTCTTGTGAAGCGCATTCCGGAAGAAAATATCAAAGAAGTAATCCTGGCATTAAGCGCCACGATGGAAGGCGATACGACCAACTTTTATATCTTCCGGAAATTAGCAGCATTCAAAGATCTGAAAATAAGTGTAATTGCCCGTGGTGTATCCATAGGAGACGAATTGGAATATGCGGATGAAATTACCTTAGGAAGATCCATTATTAACCGGACGTTATTTAATGAATCTTTTAAATCTAATTAAATAAAGATCCGGATATCATCACATCAAAAGACACATTATTTCCATGGAGCAAACAGAGAGGATAAGAAAAAGGTTAAGGAATATTTACATAAAGTGCTGGTTGATAGTTATCCTGATAGGAATTGCTTTGATAAAACTTTCTTTTCCTTCTACAAATAAAGAAATAAATGTATCTTTGGAGTCTATTTCCGTGTGCGGGACACTACTGGGAATATGGGGAGTGTACACATATTATAAAAAACAAATAAAAAATTTATTATCCCGGACAAATAAAAATAAGTATGCAGAGAATTATAAAAGACTTTTTATAACCTGTATCCTTATTTTATTCGGTATCCTGCTGATTGATATATTTGCATTCAGTATACTGAGAACAATCTCCGGCATGTTTGCCATATTAATGACAAGTGTAGCCATCCTGCTTTCCTATCCCGGAAAATACAGGGTAACAAGTGATCTGGAAAATAATGACATTAACAACGAAAAATAAAGGACTATATGATTATTGCAGTAGATTTTGATGGAACCATTGTGGAACACCAGTATCCGGCTATCGGTCCGGAAATACCCTTTGCAATAGAAACGTTAAAACGCCTCCAGAAAGAAGACCGTCATCAGTTGATATTATGGAGCGTCAGAGAAGGAACCCTATTGGATGAAGCTGTGGAATTTTGTCGTAAAAGAGGCCTGGAATTTTATGCGGTAAATAAAAATTTTCCTGAGGAAGAAATGAAAAGTGATGGCAGATGCCACAAAGTAAATGCCGAATTATTTATTGATGACCGTAACCTGGGCGGAATACCGGACTGGGGGGTGATCTATAAATTAATCAAGCACCATGGAGAAACCTTTTCTTCTCTCGATGAAATCATCAGTTCTGTCCATGCAAATAGAAAAAAGAATTTCTTTATCCGGTTAGGAGAAAGCCTGCAAAAAGGAAAATAATCTGTTCATTAAATCTTCTGAGGAAATGCTGGAAAATGAAAAAATACGATTAAGAGCGTTGGAACCGGAAGATATAGAAATCCTCTATCGCTGGGAGAATGATACTTCCTTATGGCAGAATGGAAACACATTGGCTCCATGGTCCAGATTTTCCCTGAGAAAATATATCGAAGAATCATTTCTCAGCATTTATGAAATAAAACAGGTAAGATTAATCATTGTCCTGCAGGAAACAAATGAAGCAGTAGGAGCAGTTGATCTGTTTAATTTTGACCCTTATCATCAGAGAGCAGAAACAGGAATTCTGATTGATAAGAATTTCCGTAAACGGGGACTGGGAGAGCAAACCTTGCATTTAATTCGAGAATATGCATTTGACTTTCTGAAAATTAAACAATTATATGCTCATATTCCGGAAAATAATGAAATAAGCCTTCGTCTGTTTCAACGATGCGGATATAAGATTTCCGGCAAATTACAGGCATGGCTGAAATCCGGACCTGCTTTCGAAAATGTATATATCCTCCAATTAATTGAATGAATACATCTTCTTGTGAGAATACATATTCCGGTATGTCCGAAAGGATACTACCGGTTTTTTATAGGAAAGATTCTGTTATTTATGATATTATTACAACATTCTATTTCTAATTATTATTTCCTATCATTTCGGATAACTACTTCTTTCTATTCCTGTCCCACAATAAACCCATTAGCAACGAAACACCCTTTTTCTTCCAGTTTCAGGGTATAAGTTTGTCTGGTACCCCTGCTGATTTTAATATCTGAAACAGGGACAAACTCCGGATCTCCATGCGGCAAGTAAGATGCTAGGCTGCTTCCTTGTTTATATGTCTCCACTTCCTTATATAACATCCCGGCACCGGTTGTTTCCGGATAAAAAGACATCCAGCCGGAGACCGAGAGGAAAGGATGATGACCGGTTGTAGTTACTGTCATTCCATTTTCCAAAGAAAGAGTAATTACTTCTTCATGAAGAGTGTGATGCAGGGAATGTACTTCATTTATAAAAAATGTATTCTTTTCCGTATCATAAGAAATTACGTTATCTCCTGCTTTTATTTCTTCAATGGATTTATCACTTCCGTCTGCCATTTTTATTAATGTTCCGGCAACAAAACAATGTACATCTTCGCCGTCAAAAACCAATTCACTGATAGCCGTATCCTCATACTTATCCCCTTTATATATATCTGTAATGACAAACTTTAAGGTCATGGCACGTTTATCCCGCCGGTGATTTATAAGCGGAAAAGTCTGGATAGCCCGTGTATCTTTCAAATGAACAATGGATATCAGATTATCATCTTCGTAAATACTAAGCGTTTTTACACGGGAATTGTTCTTCCAAGTTTTTTCATCTTTGGAATATCCGGTTACAATCTGACATTCTGTTGCTCTTGGGGAACCTTCCGGAAACGCAAATGTAATATATTCCCCGACACCATACCCTTTTACCCCTTCTACCCATGCCGTACGGACATCATCATCCCAGAGATTATCCACACCATACGTATTTTTACCGGAAGAAGCTAACGTAGAAGAAGCTTCCATACGATAATGGGCTCCGCAGTACCAACTGCATCCGGGACCCATTACCTCCCACGGCACCTCACCGTCTTCCAGTGAAAATTGTGTATATTTTTCACGAATCTCTTCCATGTATTGCCTTTCTTCCGGAAGCAGGTCTTCCTCGGTTTTTACCTTTTCCCATCTTTCATTAAACATGGAAGAGTAAATATTCATGTATCGACTGACAGTTCTGAAGTCATCATCATCCGGATAGGTGTCTTCCCGAACATTCGCTTCTATTATCGGTACCGATTGTCCGGAACAATAGGATATAAAAAAAGTACATATAAAAAGTACAACCGTTTTTTTCATTTTTCATAAATTTTAGAAAGCAAATGTATTTATTTTTCCGAATAAATGCATTCGGTTCATTTTTTCACTGAACATTTTTATAGATGCAGGGTTTTATTAATTGATTTCTGATTTATTAGTCTTGTTTTTATAAAAAGATATTTCATTTTAACCTGCATGAGGAACTATCTGAAAAATTTAAGAAAAGAATATGGCTCCATTACCCATAACCAATCCTATGGGATATTGGACGTAGTGAAACACATAGGGCCCGGCCTATTGGTAACAGTCGGTTTTATTGATCCCGGCAACTGGGCTTCTAACTTTGCAGCCGGTTCGGAGTTCGGGTATGCCCTGTTGTGGGTAGTTACCCTTTCAACCATTATGCTGATTATACTTCAGCACAATGTGGCACACCTGGGAATCGTAACCGGATTATGCTTATCGGAAGCAGCGAACAAGTACCTGCCCCGCAAAACTTCCCGGATTGTACTGTGGTCTGCGATGGGAGCTTCCGTATCCACTTCCCTGGCTGAAATACTCGGTGGGGCTATCGCCTTACAAATGTTATTCCATATTCCCATTAATATAGGAGCTGTCCTAGTAACTGTTTTTGTGCTGATCATGATGTTTTCCAGTTCCTATAAGAAGTTCGAAAAATACATTATCGCCTTTGTTTCCCTGATCGGATTATCTTTTATTTATGAATTATTCTTAGTAGATGTAGAATGGGGAGAAGCTGCAAAAGCCTGGGTGGTTCCGTCTGTTCCTTCGGGAAGCCTGCTGATTATTATGAGTGTGCTGGGAGCAGTGGTCATGCCTCATAATCTGTTTCTCCACTCGGAAGTAGTCCAGAGCCGGCAATGGAACCAAAACAGTGATGAGGTAATCCGGAAACAATTGAAATATGAATATGCCGATACGATATTTTCCATGGTAATAGGATGGGCTATTAACAGCGCCATGATCCTGCTGGCAGCTTCTACTTTTTTTAAACAGGGCATTGTGGTCAACGACCTACAACAGGCAAAAGACATGCTGGAACCTTTATTATCGGGGCATGCGGCCCTCGTATTCGCACTGGCTCTTTTCCTGGCAGGGACTTCTTCTTCCATGACCTCTGCTTTTGCGGCAGGATCTATTTTTGCTGGAATGTATAACGAGCCTTATAATATCAAAGACATTCACTCAAAAACCGGAATGTTTATTTCTATCGGATTGGCTTTATTAATCATCTTCATTATCCGGGATCCTTTTAAGGGACTTATTATTTCTCAGGCTGTACTGAGTATCCAGTTACCGATTACGGTCTTTCTGCAGGTACGATTGACATCTTCCCGAAAGGTAATGGGAAAATATGCCAACAAACCCATCACCAAATTTTTGTTATATAGTATTGCTACGATTGTCACCGGACTTAATATCTGGTTATTATATACATTGTTTGCAGGGAATTAGAAGCATTTATTATTTAATCCGGTTCATAAATCATCTTTTTAGTCATGCCGCCATCTATTGTAAGGTTCTGGCCATTGATAAAATCATTTTCCGGATCTGTCAAATAAAAACAGGCCTTAATCATGTCTTCCACTTTTCCTACCCGGTTGGAAAAATGTTGCAAATGGTCGGTTTCCCTGAGTGCATCGTATTCTGTGGTCCGGATCCATCCGGGGCTGATACAATTTACACGAATACGGTCAGAAGAAAAAGAAGCAGCCAGAGCATGGGTTAAAGAAATAATTCCACCCTTGGAGGCAGCATAACATTCGGAGTCAGGCTCGGACATAAATGCCCGGGTGGAAGCAATGTTCACAATAGTGCCACCCTGGTTATTTTTCCTCATGATTTTTGCAGCTTCCCGGGAACAAAGGAACGTACCACGTAAATTTGTATTTATCACTTCGTCCCATTCTTCTAAGGTGAGTTCGTAGGGAGATTTCCATATCCCGAAACCGGCATTATTAATCAGGATATCGATCTTCCCGAAAAGGGCTTCTGTTTTTTTCATCAACTCTTCCACCTCTTCCGGTTTGCTGATATCTGTCCGGAAAAAAACAGCGTTTCCATGCTGCATCCGGATTTTCTTCAATGTATCTTCCCCCTGCTCTGTTTCTTTTTCAGCAATCACTACATACGCTTTTGCATCTGCGTATGCTAATGCAAGTCCATGGCCGATCCCGCTTCCTGCTCCGGTTATTACTATCACTTTTTTCTCAAAGTCCATGTCTGTAAATATTTTCTCAAAGATACAATATCCGGAATAAAAAGACCGTCCTTCAAAGATTTTTTATTATAAATAAAAACTTCTCTTTTCTTTTAATATGTTAATTCTTTCTTCCGTATCTTTGCCGGACTTAAAAAATTGAACATAATTCTTTTGTAACTGTTTTTTTAACGTCCGGTATAGACATTCAGATGGAAGGATCAAATATACTCCTGGCTTTTTTGCTTACGGCGATTACCGGTTTATCAACCGGAATCGGCAGTCTTATTGCCCTGATAGCAAAAAAGACCAATACAAATTTCCTTTGTGCGGCCCTGGGATTTTCCGCAGGAATCATGCTTTACGTCTCCTTTATGGAGATGATGCCACAGGCAAAGGAAGAGCTTGTTTCGGTATATGATGATAAAATAGGAACTCTTTACCTGATAATCGCTTTTTTCTGTGGCATTGCTTTTATTAACCTGATTGACTTCCTTGTACCACGTTCTCTGAATCCACACGAAGTACAGGGGGTGGAAGATATGGATAAAGAAAGCTCCCTGAAGCGAACAGGGATTATTATAGCGTTGTCAATTGCCATTCATAATTTCCCGGAAGGGATTGCCACTTTTACCTCGGCCCTGGGATCGCTGGATGTGGCAATACCTATTACGATTGCTATCGCAATACATAATATACCAGAAGGAATTGCCGTTGCTGTTCCTATTTATCATGCAACCGGCAACCGGAAAAAAGCGTTTTGGTATTCGTTCCTTTCCGGCCTTTCGGAACCGGCGGGAGCATTGATTGCGTATTTTTTCTTACTGGAATTCTGGACACCGGCTATGAATGGAATTGTCCTGGCAGCCGTATCGGGTATTATGGTATTTATTTCATTGGATGAATTGTTACCTAGTGCCGAGAAATACGGAAAACATCATATTTCCATTATGGGGTTGGTGGCAGGCATGCTGGTGATGGCAGTTAGTTTGTTTTTATTTATTTAACAAAGAGATAAGAAACAGGTATGGTAACTGATAAAGATATAAAGGGACATGTGGCAATGTTTTTTGCCGGCGCATTGTGGGGGTTGAATTCTCCGGTAATGAAATCGATTCTGAATTATGAAGATGGAATGATTACTCCTATGTCCATGTCTCTATTCAGGATGGTAGGGGCGGCGGCCTTATTCTGGATCGCGTCCATATTTGCTCCAAGAGAACATGTTAAACCGCACGATATGCTGTTGTTATTTTTCGCATCTTTGTTTGCCATTGTGCTGAATCAGGGTGTCTTTGCATTCGGATTAAGCCTTACTACTCCGTTGGATGCGTCGATTATTACCACGACAACTCCGATCATCACTATGATTCTTGCTGCTATCTTCCTGAAAGAACCTATTACGAATAAAAAAATAGGCGGTGTGTTTATCGGAGCTACAGGGGCATTGCTTCTTATTTTGAGTAGTCAGCACAGTGTCAATTCTTCTTCGCCCTACAGCGTGTGGGGGGATCTGCTGTGTTTGCTGGCACAGATCAGCTTTTCTATTTACCTGACGGTGTATAAGGGTCTTATCCAGCGGTATTCGGTAATCACGCTGATGAAATGGATGTTTGTATATGCTTCCGCTTGTTTTATTCCTTTTTCTTTCCGGGATGTTTCCTCTATTGATTTTGCGGCCTTATCTCCTGCTATATGGGGCAAAATTGCTTTTGCCGTGGTAGGAGCGACTTTCATCACTTTCCTTTTTCTTTCGTATGCACAAAAGAAATTACGACCTACCATTGTCAGTATGTATAATTACCTGCAACCTATTGTAGCGGGCATTGTTGCCGTTTATCTCGGGATGGATACTTTCGGTGTGGTAAAAGGACTTGCAGTGGTGCTTGTTTTCTTAGGGGTATATGTGGTCACACAGAGTAAATCTAAAGCCCGGATGGACGCAGAAGCCCGATCGGAGCATACGGGGAATTTTTTCCACCGGATGACCCACCCGGGAGGCTTCCATCATCCGACGGACAAAAAAGAAAAATGAAGCAAAATTTATTTATATGCATAGCACCGTGTGCTGAGGCCTCACGGCTAATAATGTGTCGCCACTACGTGGCTTGTGGGTGAGATAGCTATATACAGAGGAGGATATTTCTACATGATCTTATTTTTTTATTAAATCCATTAACAGAAGGGTATCGCTCCCTACTGCTCTGCAGTAGGGAAGGAGCCAGTCGCGGAAAAGGATTGGATCTTAAGGATAAAAAACAATATCCTGCCATTAGCCTTTCAGAGCCACGGAGATTAGTACCGTGGGCTGAGGCCTCACGGCTAATGATATGACGCCACTCCGTGGCTTGTTGGTGATATAAGCATGCTTATGGTTGTGTATTTTCACATTGTCTTATTGGCTAATGTCTACGAAGTTGTGACTGCTCTGCAGTGGGGAGGGAACAATTGCAGAAAACGCTTGGATAAAAGCAAAGCATCCTTAAAGGGACGACATTGGGTTTAAATCCATATATAACAACCCACCAGAGCCACGGAGTGGCGACATATTACTAGCCGTGCTGCCTCAGCACACGGATAATGGAATAAATGAAATGTGAAATAAGTATAAAATGATAATTACATAAAGTATCATTTATGATATATATTTACATTTGTTTTATAGGAATTATGAATTAAATATTTAAATTTTGTACCCATTAATTAAATAATAATTTAACCCATGCTCTTTTTTATCTTTTTTGATGCCAGTTTCAAAAAAGCAGATGCGCTTTTGAGAAAAGTCCATCTGCTTTTTTTAAAAGCGCATCCGCTTTGATACCCAATCTCACTCCGCTTTTGAAAAAAGTACATCTGCTTTTGAAAAAAGCGGATGCACTTTTTTCCCCTCCGGACGCCATAAAACAAAGGCGGACAGTATAAGTTCACTCATACTGTCCGCCGGATACAAAGGAAATAAACTTTCCTTGCAATCAATTATGACATATTACACCATCAGGTTTGCTTATGATTTCTTACTGTTTCCTGCCGAACGTTACGCGGCAGCACATTGATAAATTCCATATCGTATGGTTTTTAGTTGTTAGTAATTAAAATACGGTAAAGCTTTCCCGGGCTTTTGTATTCTGCTTATCCATTCTCTTTCCCCATAGAGGCGGTTACCACAGATAAGAAAGGAACCTGTCTTTTCTTATCTCATTATTTTATCGAAACGCCGGGGAAAGGTTCTCAATAAAATCGTAGTACAAATATACAACACTAAACTGCAAAATACAAATATTTAACTAAAAAAATGTAATTTTATTTTTGTATTAACCAGGTAATTTTGTCTGAAATAAGCTTGAAATACCTTCTATAAGTATTCTGCCATGCTTCTTTTTGCAGTTTTTCCATGATTTTACAAACATGTATTCTATGTATAGTATTGTATGCCATTCAACAGTATGCAGTGGAGAAGTATGTGTTGTATGGAAAATGGAAATTAACACCGGGACAAATGGAACAAACTTTGTCCCGGCATATTCTCATCTTCTTTTATCCAGATTCATGATGGATTTTATAAAAAATGAAAGTATTCCGACAAAAGTCACAATACAGCCTGCGATAATGAAACCGGAAGTTAATCCGATATGGTCGGAAATGTATCCGGTTCCCAGCAGTCCCAGCATGGAGGGAAGAATAGAAAAGCTCATGAAGGTAGAAAAAACTCTTCCTAGCATGGCCGGTTCTATTTTTTCCTGTACCAGTGCGGTAAAGGAACTGTAATAAAAAGCTCTGGCAACACCGGCTAATGTGGTAAGCAATACAAAGAGTGCGAATGCCTGCGGGGAAAGCAATCCTGAAAACAGAAAAGAGGCTCCGAGTATCAGATAAGAGAAATTAATAAGAGCCGCTTTATTGAATCTATGTTTCCGAATGCTTAGTAATCCGCCGCCGATCAAACTTCCCACACTCCAGACAATTTCAACAAGGCTTACCTGAAAGGCATTTCCCTGAAAATGATTTAATGTCATAAGGGGGAAAAGAACACTGACAGGTACAATGAAGAATGTGCTTATAATGGAAAATAAAAAGAGTAGGTTTAATCCTTTTTGCGTAGTAATAATTGTAATTCCTTCTTTTATTTCCTTCCATGCATTTCTTTCCTCATCTTCTTTTTTTACGGGATCCGGGATTTTTACGAAAAGCAGGGTGATACAGGCAAAAGCAGCTCCTGCAATATCGAGTATTAATACCTTTCCTATGGGAAAAAGGGTAATGAGTAAGGCGCCTAATGCCGGGCCGGCAATATTGCTTATGGATTGTATCATCTGATTTATTCCTGCTACGCGTACTAATTCACCTTCCGGCGCCAGCAACGGTACAGAGGCCTGCATGGCCGGCATATGAAATGCAGAACCTACGGAACGAAGTCCCATTAATAAAAAGATATGCCATGTTTCTATATTTCCGGTGTAAAACAATATGACCATGACCAATGTACATATTGCTATAAAAGAATCGGAAAGGATCATAATGATCTTTCTATTGTATCTGTCTACAAAAACTCCTGTGAAAAAGCCGAGAACAGATTGAGGCAACAACGCTGCAATGGCTGCAAGAGCAAGCATTCCGGCAGATCCGGTTTCTATGCTTAACCATAATATAATGGCAAAGTTTACAACAGAACTGGTAAGGATAGAGGCAAACTGCCCGGTCCATATAATTGCAAAAACTTTTTTCCAGTTTTTCATTTGTTATTTTTTGTAATAAGTTCGTATGAAACCTGCTTTTCCGGATCATATCCTTCTATAGGGTACCTCACATTTTTCTTCACCTGAGGAAGTTGCGTGCCGGTTCTTTTTTGTTTCATAACGAATCGTTCATAAAGAAAGAAGAAGTTACTTTCCGGATAAAAGTGTACTTCTGCTGTATTCAGACAGGTACTCTTTCCGGTGATGTATAAAAGAGAATGCTTCTGGAAGAAATTCCGGATAAAAGAAAAGCCTGTTAAAAGACTTTGGTATGAATGGCAGCCCGTAAAGACACTGCCATTTTAAAGTAAGGACAACTTCATAAAGTGTTTTAAAAGATAAAGAAGAAATAAACTAAACAAGGTGCAAAGATAAAGAAGAAACCGGATTAAAAAAAATTTATTTACAATTAAGGCATTTCAGGGTAGGAGAGAAGAGGTGTAGCAAATTTCCGTTAATGGGTTAATACTTCTACATCATATCCGATAAACAAACCGCTTTCGATTACGCCGGTAATTTCTTTTATTTGTTTCTCCAGGGTATTGGTTATTTCCGTAAAATGGACATCTAAAATATAATTTCCGTTTTCTGTGATCACCGGTCTATCTTTTCCCTGGGCACTTCTGAGGGTACTGCTTTCTATTCCGAGCTTTTTTATTTCCTGGTCAACATATACCAGTGCCGGAGGAAATACTTCGACTGGCACCGGAAAATTAGTTCCGAGTTTTTCCGTACGCTTTGTTTTATCTATCAGGATATACGTTTTATTACTGTTGCGAATAAGGAGTTTTTCTTTGAACATGGCTCCCCCGCGTCCTTTGATAAGGTTATATCCGGGGTCTACTTCATCTGCTCCGTCAAATGTCCAGTCGGGCTTTTTATCCAGTAAGGTAACCTGGGGAAGGCCCAATTGAACGCAAGTGAAGGAGATTTCCATAGAAGTGGGAATTACCCGGATATCCATTTTTTCTTTTTTCACTCTTTCGGCAATAGCCAATAAAGCAAGATAAGAAGTAGAACCGGAACCGACGCCAATCACTTCTTTATCTTTTATCCTGGATGCTATCTCCTTCGCCAGTTGTTCTTTTTCTTTTCTGTTTGTTATGGGCACAGGCCATTTTAAGTTATCGATAATATTCTTTTCCCATTTCATTGGTTATGAACTTTATAAAGTTAGTAAAGGTGTTTCTACAGGAACTTTTGATATCCCTCCTGTAAATAAAAACGAATGGAAGGATATTTAGTTTAAAATAATAAGAAAAATCAGCAATGCCGTGAGGCCTCAACACACGGCGCTCAGGTTGACGACATTGGCTAATGTGCCAATATGCTAATATGTCAATGTGTCAATGTGCCAATAAGATAATGAGATAATGAGATAATAGGGGAATGTAATACTATGTGTATGACTCTCCCACCGCCAAGCCACGGAGTGGCGCCATATCACTAACCGTGCTGCCTCAGCCCACGGCGCTCAGGTTGATGGCATTGGGTTGAAAGGAAATAGAAATCATTGTATTTTCCTGAAAAGAAAGAGGAGTGGCAGTAAAAAAGATGGCGTTTAAAGATCCGGAGAGGTATTGCTACGGATGGTTATTTTGGACTGGCTTACAGGGTAAAAGTAAAAAGAGGGTGCCAAACTCTTTTGAACACCCTCTTTTCGTTTGTTAATCTATTTTCTAATTTACAGCTTTGAAAACTTTGATTCCTTCTTTAGATACAATTTTTACAATGTATACACCGGAAAGATCAGTTAACGACACTGTATGCTGTCCTTTCGAGAATATGGATTTAATTAATCTGCCATTTATGTCGAACAATGAGATTTCGGCATCCTCGTTCAACCCTGACAGGCAAAGTGTTTTTCCTGATTTGAATATTGAAATATTTTCTACGTACATGTCTTCCAGGCCGGTCGGGTCACAGTTTTCTCCTACCGTGTATTTGATTTCTTCCGTGAAATCATCTCCTCCACCCATGTAAATACATTTTATGACAAGAGTAAGCTCGGTCCCATCTTCCACATAATTGTCAAGCAGCACGCTGTACACATTTCCGGTTTTTTCCATATAGATCTCGCGGAATCCGTCCGTATGGTCGTGCAGGTATACGTGTTCGGTGGTTCTTGTTCCTCCTGAGTATTCAATATTTACCAGTACGCCTCTTTCTACAGTTTCCAGCGAATAGGTATAATTTGTCAATACAACTCCATCCTCATCTGTAAAAGTACCTTGTCCTTCACAAGGCCCGGAAGGCGTACCGGAAGGTGTGATAAAGACAGTGATTCCTTCGGAGGTGGCAGACAATCCATCGCTGGCAGTTGCTTTTGCGGTTAATACATGGGTACCTTCCAGCGCTCTCCATGTTACTTCGTAAGGAGCAGTCGTAGCTTCTCCTATTTTTTCATTATTCCGGAAAAATTCCACAAACAGAATTTCTGCTTCCGTAGATTCTGCCTGAGCCGAAAGGGTAATATTTGTTCTGGCTTCAAAGGTGCTGTTGTCTGCCGGAGCAGTCAGTGTAACCGTCGGCGGATTTTCGTTGTAGGCTACTTTGCTCACTTCCATTTTATTGGCAGCTACCGTCATGGTATGTCCATCGGAGAAGTTTACCGTAAGGGGCGCATTGTTATAATTATGGACTACATACGTTTTTACACCGTCTTTCAGAAAAACGGCTGTAATAGGATAGTCCGCAGTGATGTTATTATCCAGTCTTCCCAATACGTTCATGGCGTGCAACCAATAATAGGTCTGTGCTTCGGAGATTCCGAATTTTATATCGTGGTTAAGATAGTCGTAATATAAGTCCACCGCCATTGCAGGGTCGGTAAAAGCCAGGAATTCCCAATACACGTCATACCACAGGTTGTCATTTTTTTCTTTTCTCAGCACACCGGTATTCGCGACCATGTCATTCCATAATTTTTTCGCATATAGCTGGTTTCTTCCCAGGTAAAAGGAACCGCCATGGATGGGATATAACTCGATGCCATAGGTTGCGGTAATATCTGTTGTCCAGAATGTCTGACGGTCATATCCGTTCCCCCATATACGGGATACCAGTGCATACTTATATTCGGGTTGGAACGTACGTTCGTTAACATCCAGCCAGTATTCATTGATGGCAGTTTCTTCTGTGGTATACAGATAGATTCCGAGATCGCGGATTTCTTTGTTTCCGGTAATGGTTCCCCAGTGAATAAGGGAGGAATTGAACTGCATACTTTCGGAAGTGGACTCCTGGTCATTTCCGAATGGGAAGGTTGCAAAACCGTTTGCCCAGGAGTGTCCGGCATACGGGCTGAAATTCCTTAAATAAGGAAACATCGGGTCATCACGGTCTGTTCCGGCACAATCTCTTATTAACATATCAATCATAGGACCGAACTGAGCTGCCTATCCGGGATTGTATTGTTCAACGAAAGCTGCGGTATGAATAAAATATCCCCAATGGAAATGGTGGTCATTCAGATTATCGTCCTGTCCATGTCCGGCAGGATAGCCAAGTAAAGCAGACCAGTCTTCATTGTAATAGAACAAGAAAGCCACTTCTCCGGCTTCTGCGGTCAGCCAGTCTTCCAACCGTTCTTTTACTGTTTCCAGTATTTTATCCCGGGCGGTGGTATTTCCTACCAAGTCTGCCACTCTTGCGGTCTGTACCAATTGATTGAAAATCTGACCTTCATTATAAGAATCTGTCCATCTTTCCATGATATTGTCTTCATAGAGTGCAATTTTCTGATTCATGACATTCAGGTCATACAATTCACTTTCTGATACGACATTCGGCAAGGTGGGTAAAATACCGTAAAACTTATTTTCTACATAGAATGTATTTCCATCCAGTGTTTTTACTTCTCCTCTTACAGATGGAAAGGAAATGCCTTCCGGTTTCGGAGAATCAGGCGCCAGATAGCCCCATTGGTGTGGCAGGAGACCTAATAATACATTTGAATTGCTGCCTTCTTTTACATCCGGGGTAACGTTGAAAGTGGTGCGAACCACAGAGGTCTGCTCATTATATTCCCAGGTAATTTCGGTATCCGCAGGGAATACATAGGCATATTTCTGATATTCACGGGCAATCTCGGTTACATTGGCGGCAGCCGGGGGAAGAAAAACCATTGACCAGTAGTTCTTGCCATTCAGGTCGGAAGTGTAAGCATTTCCGTTTTTCTGCCAGGTTGATCCGGCAGGGGCGTATACGGCGTACCTTGCATTATTTTGTCCGTTTGTGATGATGAGCATTTCATTATCCACGGCTACTGTTCCTACGGAAACATCTACAGATGCGGTTTCGGAACTGGCTTTTGTAAAATAAAGGAACGGCATCGCCAATCCGATGGTGGCATTGAACTGATCATTCCAGTCTACACTTACGGTCCAGTCAGTATGGTCTGATACGGAAGCCTTGCTGGCATTTAATCCTGTTACCCCTACGGTAATAGGGATAATATCACTCATCGGCTCGCGGTATTCTTCCGGACCGGAGTTAGGGACAATATACGCTACCACCAGACCACTTCCCATGGTGCGGAGAGAAAACGGATAGTTGTAAACGTTATTTACAAAGTTATTTTTTATAAGAGAAGACCACCAGTCATTGGTGGGAACCGGTTTTCCGGCGGCATTACCAGTGAGATTAGGAGTACCTGAAGGGAACTTGTTGCGATTCGCTTCATCTACTCCGGGAAATGTTTTTGTGTAACTTCCTGAACCGGTAGGAATAATCTGTGCGTGTACCTGCATTCCAAGTAGAAATGCCAATAACATAAAACTAAAATACTTCATGGCAATCGTGATTTTTAAGGGTAAGTAATGTATGTAATTAATTGTAAAGGCTAGTTCGGTCAGTAAATTTCAAAAGTGAGAAAGAGAAGGAAAATTATCCCTGTAATTCTTTACAGGGATAATTTAAATAAACTATATGATTAGTTTAAAACTTTTAAAGCAACAGTTCCGTTTGCTCCTGCTACTTTAACGATATATAAACCTTTTTCTAACGATACGGCAACTACCTCATTCTGAGCAACTGTAGCGTTAACTAATTTACCATTGATATCATAAATGGATACCTGGTCACCTGCTGTTACATTTTCTATGAAGATGGTGTTATCTTTTGAATATGCATCTACATCAACAGCCACAGACGGAGAAGAAATGTCTGTACTTAAGCAGACTTTACCTACTGTATAAACAAAATCTCTTGTTGTTGTCAATCCACCTGCATAAGCAAATTTAACTCTGAAAGTGATTTGCTGGCCATTAGTTGTATAGGGCAACACAGTTGTAAAGGCATTTGTACCTTCTATCTGTGCCATTCCTGTTTCAAGAAAACCTGTTGTTACATCATGCATAAAAGCTATTAAACCTGTTACTGACTCTAATAATTCCACTACTACTACTACTCCTTCATCTGTTGTTTCAAAATTATAGGAATAATTATACGGCGTACCTTCAGATACTTCATTGTCTACTCCGGAACATTCGTCGTTTTTTCCCGGATCTACCATAGAAACTGTGAAGTTAATAGTGTATGTTTTAGAAACACTTGCGTCTTCAGTAGCTGTTACGACTACTGTAGCTGTTCCTGGTAAAGAAGCAGCCTGTGTAATAACAGGAGTATATTCGCTATTTGAAGTGGTTGCTGCTACTGTAGGAACTGTAGTAGTACCATAAGGCAGTTCGATATCATAAGAAGTTCTTGCTCCGACAAAGTTAGGAACAGACACTCCATCCACTGTTAACGTTGCCAGGTTTACATCATATACAGGGGCATCTCCACAAGTTACAGTCCAGTCAATATCAGGTTGCTGGATGTTAAATTGCTTTTCACCGGCACCTTCATAGATTATAAATAAAACACCTACATACATATCGCCAACTCCATCCGGAGCAGTAAAAGTTGATCTTATGATGTTATTATTGTCGGGATCTGCAGTAAAGGTAAGAGCAGTTCCTCCCACACCATTGATATTAATTCCGACATTGGCAAGTGGCACATTTGATATATTTTCATCCGATTCTAGTTTTATTTCATACTCACCACCGCCAAGAGACTGGCAACTCATATTGATTGTTTTACTGCCATCACTTGAAGTGACAGGGGTATCACAATACTGAATCTGTGCCGTAAGGAAAGGAATACTTACCAAAAGGCCCAGGATAAGTGAAAAGCTACGCTTAAGTAAATTAGTTTTCATAAAAATTTGTTTTTTAAAGAAGGGGTATTTGTATAAAATACCCCTATGGTTAATAGAATTAATTAGTTTATCATCACTTTAGCAACTTTTGAACCGGCTTTAATGATATAAACGCCTTTCAATAAGTCACCTACATAAATTTCTTTGTTTGCGGTTCTCTTTACGGTTATTCCATTCAGGTTAATGAGTTCAATCGTTGCGTTTTCATCTGTATTTTCTACATACAGGGTATTGCCCATCTGATATACAGAGAATGTTTCTTTTGCAACAGGGTTGCCTCCTTCTTCTATGCCTGTAGTGTTTTCCCCTGTTTTTTCAAAATATACATCATCAAAACCGATGGTCGAGTTAGGAACGTTGTTTTCACTGACAATAGAGAAGTAATTTTTATCTTTAACCGGTCCACTCCATCCTAATCCCTGAGCAAAGAAGTCTTCAAGCGGAATTTCAATGACATGCCATTCTCCATCACGGGGGAAAGCATATTTTCCCTGCAGGTATACGGAACCTGCACCTTGTGCGCCTTCAAGCTTTACAAATAAAGGCATTTCAGAAGTGGTTTTTATGGCAAAATGCAATTTATAGGTAGAGTATACAAATATATCGTAATCCACAAAAGCCTCACTTACAAAGCCTAACCCAAACCAGGTATTACCACCTGTTGTAACTTCCGTATAAGAAGCCCCTTCGTACGGTTCCCCGGAAGGATTCGGATTTCCGGTTGCTGTATTTTCCCAAATGTACATCTGGCGAATGTTATCATCCGAACGAAGATCCAAATAGGCTGGATTGCCATCAATGTCGGTATGCTCTGCTGCTACAATAATAAATTCAGGAGTTACCGGTCTTTCAGGCATACCGCCACCACCATCATAATCTCTTTTTCCGGAATAGAACATGACATGGTCAAATCCGATGATGTCTCCGGGATTACAGTCTTCAGAAATAAGAGAAAAGTAATTGTTGTTGGCTATTTCTTTATCCCATACCAGTCCCTGGGCATAAAAAACATTCATGGGTACTTCAATCAAATGCCATTGGCCATCCCGTGGGAAATCCAGGTGATAAGTACCGGCTCCTGTCGCACCTTCTAATTTTACGAATAAAGGCATATTAGCAGTTGTTTTCACAGCAAAATGGAGGATAAAGTCTTTATGGGCAAAAGTGCTGTAATTATCAGGAACAGAACTGGCAAAACCGATCCCGAACCAGTTTGAATCGATTCTCAGGTTTGTATAGGTAGATCCTTCGAAAGGTTCTCCGGTCGGATCAATGCCGGTAGCTGTTGCTTCCCATACATACATGTTGCTTGTAGAGTTGTTCGGACGTAAATCCAGGTAGTTCGGATCATCATCTATGGTTACAGGATGTTCTGTGGCAACCAGTACATAATTCGCATAATCTCCGTCGGGACTTTTTTGTTCTACGGTTTCCGGTTCGTTTTTATAGAAATAGATATAATCCAGGTCGACTACTTCTCCACCCTGTGTGCCTTCCGCGATCAGGGAAAAGAAATTGTTTTTCGAAGGGATCATTGTACTCCAGTCGATACCCTGAGAAAGGAAAGCGGACATCGGAATCTCTATCCGGTGCCATTCTCCGTCACGGGCAAACGCGTAACGGTCTGCCAAATCTACGCGGGCAGCATTAGGAATTCCGGGAGAATAATCCATCTGCAGAAAGAATCCGACCGCAGCTTCGGAACGTATGGCAAAATGCAATATATAGTCTGCACGTTCGAACATGCTTACATCCAGGTTCTGGAATTCACTGGCAAAGCCTAAACCGAACCAGCCGAATCCTGCATTACCGATAATACGGATAGCCTGTCCGCCTTCGTATACATCATTCGGATTATCAAGGGTTTCTCCGACACAGGTTCCTTCCCATAAAAATAAATCAATATCTCTACGACCGGGCCGGTAATCAAGATATTTACCCGGTTCGTCTTCTTCAATAGTAACAGGATGTTCTGCCGCTACAATAATATAGTCGGGATTTTCCTGTCCCCATATCATTAAAGTGGGAAACAAACAAAGCAAAAAAGAGAGTAAACGTTTGTTGTTTTTCATAATGGATAAATTAAGTTAGTAAATCTGGTTTTCTTATATAATAATGTGTATCTTGCAGAATAGTGTACCCAACTCTGTAGAAAATCGATAAGGTAAAGATAGAAGTTATAAATTGTAGAAAGCCTATTTTTTTATACGCAAAATTTCATTTTTACCTTTCTTCATACTACGCAAAAATACTACAATGTTTAGTATAAGCTTTTATTAATCAACATCTTATTATTTTTTATGTTATAAAACATATTTCAATCCTAAATTCGCATAGAAAAAAACCGTAATATTGAATAAGATTTATTAATGGTTACTATGATGAAAACACATATGCGTATTATATTGTTCTGTATTTTATTTTCATTTTATCCTTTTTTTCTGTTTGCTTTTCATCCTTTTGTAAAAAATTTTTCCCGGGACACCTATAAAGCAGGGACACAAAACTGGGATATGGCTCAATATAATAATAATGTCATGTATTTTGCCAATAACAATGGCCTGTTAGAATTCGATGGAAAAAACTGGAAATGTTATCCTATAAAAAACACTACTAACGTGCGTTCTGTTCTATATGACGGAGAAAAAAGAATTTATGCCGGTGCATTTAATGAATTCGGGTATTATGCTTACAACAGAGATGGCAAACTGGAATATTCTTCTCTTGTGGACCGGTTGGCAGAAGGACAGGAAAATTTTAATGAAATATGGAATATATATAAAGGAGAAGAATATATTTATTTTCAGTCGGATCATTACATCTTTGAATATAATCAGGGAAATATCAGGGAAATCCGTGTTGAAGAGAAGATCGATGCGTCTTCTTATTTATATAATATCCTTTTTATTACTAATACAAAAGACGGTGCATTAATGCTGAATGGTAATTTATTTATTCAGTTACCGGGAGCAGATGTGCTTAAAAATAAAAAGGTATGTTCTATTTTACCTTTTCAGGAAGATAAAATATTGTTTGTCACCAGTTTTGACGGCTTATATCTTTTTGATGGCCAGCAAATACTACCTTATAGAACACCGGTAGATGAATTTTTAATCCAGAATCAGGTTTTCTGTGCGACATCCGATGAACAGCGTATTGTATTGGGAACTGTTCAGAAAGGAGTTGTCATTCTGGAAATAGAAAGTGGAAATATTCTTTACCTGAATACTTTTTCCGGGCTTCAGAACAATACTATTCTCAATGCTTTTTTTGATAATCAGAATAATCTCTGGTTAGGGCTGGATAAAGGAATAGATTATGTCATCCTGAATGTTCCTATATATAATATTTTCGGTAGTAATAATTTGTATGGAGCGGGCTATTCTTCTTTGTTGAAGAATACAACTCTCTTCCTGGGTACTAACCAGGGACTATATAAGACGACGTATCCACTTAAAAGTACGATTTCTACTTTGCAACTGGACCTGGTTTCCGGTATGGAAGGGCAGGTATGGTTTTTAGATGAAATTGACCATACGATTTTCTGTGGGAATGACAGAGGTACATTTATTATTTATCCGGACCACATACGAAAAATAGAGGAAGTTTCCGGTACCTGGGTATTAAAACCGTTAAAACGTTTTCCGGATAAAATACTGGGTTGTTCCTATCAAGGGTTATTCATATTGAAAAAAGAAAATAAAGAATGGGTATTTTCTCATTTTATAAAAGGAGACTTTAAGGAAATAAGCAGTATGATTGAGGAAGATGCACAAGGAAAAATCTGGATCAGTCACTGGCAAAAAGGTATTTTTAAGATTCACTTAAATGAGAAAGCCGATAGTATTTTAACCGTTGAATTCTATAATGAAAATAAAGGATTTCCTACGAACAGGAATAATACGTTCTATTCTATTGATAAAGAAATTGTTTTCTCTTCTGAGTATGGCTTTTATTCTTATGATGAAAAACAGGATACCCTGATACCTAACGCAACATGGAATAATTTATTTGTACAGCCACCCAATTCTATTCGCTTAAAGGAAAGCCCGTCCGGGGATGTGTGGTGTGTTTCCGGAAGTTTTCTTGGAGTAGCAGAAAAAACAGCGGTGAATACTTATCAAATGGATTCCCTTACTTATAGAATGCTGCAACCCAAAATGATTGTTGGTTTTGAACATTTTAATTTTATTGACAATGATCATATCATAGTAAGCACAGAAGATGGCTTTTCATGGATTGACTTAAAACAAAAAAGTAAAAAAGAAAATAATTTTTCTGTCCATATAAAAGATATAATGGTTTATTCGGGAGAAGATTCTTTATTTACTTCTTTAGGAACCATTCAGGAAGGAACCGGCAAAAATACGTTTCCTCATTCCCAACGTTCTTTCAGATTTGAATGGATTGCTCCTCTGTTCGAAGATGAAAATTCGGTATTTTACAGTTATAAGCTCGAAAACTTCGAAGATAAATGGTCTCCTTATACGATTACCAATGTCAAAGAATATACCTCTTTACCTAAGGGCGAATACATATTCAGAGTAAAGGCCAAAAATATGCTTACGCTGGAAATTGCCGAATGTGAATATGTTTTTACGATTCTCCCGGCTTGGTATGAAACCACGCTGGCTCGTTTTATATACATTTTGAGTGTGTTAGGATTTGTATTATGGCTTATCTCTTTTATTAACAAACGCTCGGAACGTGGTGCACGGGAAATGGAGAAAAGAAAAGAGTTGGAATTAAAGGAGCAGGAAAGAAAGTTTGAGGCCGAAGCGATAGAAAAAAAGAAAGAGATTACAGCGCTCAAAAACCAACAATTAAAACATGAATTAAAGCATAAATCCCAAGAACTTGCCAATTCTACCATGAACTTAATAAGGAAGAATGAAATTTTATTGAAAGTAACGGATGACCTTAGCCATGTAAGTGAATTTATTAAAGAAGGAAAAGATAAAAAGTATATTCTGGAAGGGATACGTGAAATAGAGAAAAAAATAAAACATAATATCGAGCATGATGATGACTGGAAAAAGTTCCAGGAACATTTTGATCTTGTATATGAAAACTTCCTTGAAAGATTGAATGAAACGTTTCCGGACCTGAACATCAATGAGAAGAAATTATGTGCCTATTTGAAAATGGGGCTTTCTTCAAAAGATATTGCCTCTTTGTTAAATAGTTCTGTAAGAAGTGTGGAAACAAACCGGTATCGTTTAAGGAAAAAAATGGATTTGGAGCGAAATGTCAATCTTTCGGACTTTCTTCAACGATTCTAACCGTCATAAATCCGAATAAAAACATTAAAAAAGGAGCTTTCCTGACCCGGATAAGCTCCTTTTTTAATGGATACCTGACAGCATAGGATTTACAGAAAGAAAGAAAAAACGAGATATACCCCGGCTGCCATTGCAGCACTAACCGGTATCGTTAATATCCATGCCCATAGTAATTTGGTTGTTACTCCCCACCTGACAGCAGATAGCCTTTTGGTAGCTCCTACGCCAATAATAGCTCCGGTTATAGTATGAGTAGTACTTACCGGAATTTTCAGCCATTCGGTCAGGTATAAGGTCAAAGCACCGGCAGTCTCAGCTACCACTCCTTCTAAGGGAGTTACTTTTGTAATTCTTGATCCCATGGTTTTCACGATTTTCCAACCACCGGACATCGTTCCGAGGGAGATCATTGAAAAACAGGCAAATGCTACCCAATTAGGGAGATCCGCTATAGAAGCGATTCCCATTTCTAGCCCTAGAATATTTGCTGCGATCATAGCAGCAGCAATAATCCCCATTACTTTCTGGGAATCATTGAGCCCATGGCCGATGCTGAATAGAGCGGAAGAAATAAGCTGAAGATGCCTGAACCAGATATTTGCTTTATGCGGATTCGCCTTTTTGCAAATGCGGAAAAGCAATGCTGTCAGTAGAATAGCCATCACCATTCCGATTAAAGGGGCTAATACAATAAAAGAAGCAATGGTTAAAATAACGCTGGCGTGAATGGCTTTAAACCCGGTTGCCATAATCGCAGCCCCGGCAAATCCGCCGATTAAGGTATGAGAGGAAGAAGAAGGAATACCGAACCACCAGGTAATCAGATTCCATATAATGGCAGCTACAACACCTGAAAAAATAATGGGTAGTGTGATATATTCTTCATATACCGTTTTTGATACGGTATTGGCAATACCAAATTCCCCTATTATATATTTAGCAATAAAAAAGGCTACAAAATTAAAAAATGCAGCCCACAATACAGCCTGAAAAGGTGTCAGTACTTTTGTTGAAACAATAGTCGCTATAGAATTGGCTGCGTCATGAAATCCATTGATAAAATCAAAAAGAAGGGCTAATACGATAATCGTTATTAATAAAGTCATCTTAGGAGAAATTATGCATACTTAACAATGATCGTCTTAATGATTTTACCAACATGTTCAGCCGTATCGGTCGCTTTTTCCAGTTCATACATGATTTCTTTCATTTTGGTAAGCTCAATCCCATCCGGTTCTTTTTCAAAAACTTCCGATAAAAACTGATCATATACATCATCTGCTTTATTTTCCAGATTGTGTAATTCATTACAATATTCCGTAATTTTTTTAGCGTTTTTTTTCAACACATCCAGCTCATCCACGGCTTTACCTATATAAACCGCAGAATCTTTCAGGTAATTTGCCAGTTCTACGGCTTTATCAGGAATATACTTCGGATGGTATAATGCAATCCGTTTAGCGCAACTATTTATGTTATCAATCACATCATCCAGGCGGCTGGCAAGATGGTGAATATCTTCCCGGTCAAAAGGAGTAATAAAGGTTACGTTCAGCGCATCGAAAATCTTGGTTGATACTCCATCTGCTTTTCGTTCCTGTTCTTTAATTAATTTAAAGTAATGAACAGCAGACTCATGATCTTTACTTTGAACGCACCGGACAATTAAATCCGAAGCAACAAGAAGGATTTCCGTCATTTCTTTTAATAAAGGAAAAAACTTTGGTTCTTTCGGAAGAAAGCGATTAAAAAAGGTATTGCGCATATTGCTTGAATTAAATAAGTTGAATAATCAAAATAAATAAATTTATTTTTCAATCCATTAAATTCAGAGGTATGATTGCATTACAATAAAGAAGTCGGAAATGTTTTCGGAAACAATAAAGAAAATATCTTTTTTCTTTATTTTATTGAACCGGGGTTAATGCATTGAATATCCACTCCTTATTGACAAATGCCGGACAAAATTAAAAAAAACTCCGGTAAAAAGAAGGGAAAAGCAATCTTTTTTGCTTTCCCTGGTAATAAAAAAAGGCAGAAGGTTTTCCCAACTGCCTTTAATGAATAAATTATTTAATAAATACAATTATTATTTAGTAACCGAAAATCTGTTCCAGAGTTAGTTTATTTACTTTGCCGAACTCGTTAAGTTGGTCAAAATTCAACTCACTTTCTCTACCAAGAATGACATAATTCTTAGGCTGGTATTTAATATATTTTTCATTGAATTCCTGTACATCTTTTAGGGAAAATCCGGGAACCTCACGGTAAATATCCATCCGGCGGTCATAGGTATATCCCATTTTTTCATTTGCCAGGTAAGTCCATATAATATCCTGTTTCGTGATTCGCTGGGTACTGATACCTGATAATATAGATTCTTTTGCCAGTTCAAAAGCATTTTCTGATAAAGGCATATCCTTAAAAAGATCATCGAAGGCGGATAATGCATCTATCACTTTGTCGTTCTGCGTGCCAATGACTGCTCTGTTTATATAAAACCCTTCTGCATAGTTGGGTTCTCTGTAAGAAGACCCAGCACTATATGCTAATGAACGTTTTTCACGCATTTCCTGGAAAACAATAGAATTCATTCCTCCTCCAAAATAACTGTTATACATGGCCACCAGAGGCACTAGTGCCGGAGAAAAAGGAATACCTTTAAAAGATTCTGATATTAAAGCCTGGTTTGCATCGAAATCTACAATATACATATTATTTTCCATTACATTAACAGGGACATATCTTTCGGCAGGCATAACAGGCAATAAATTCGGGGAAGTTCTGTGCAAACGGTCTACTACCTTTACAATTTCATTTATATCTTCGGGCCCATAATACAAAATCCGGTGCTGATAATCTGTCAGCCCTTTTATAATTCCGACTAATTCCTCAGCCGTCACCGCTCTTAATTCTTCTTCACTCAAAATATCCAGGGACGGAGAATTCTCTCCATAAATACCATAATTCACCAGCGCAGAAAAAATCCTGTTTTGATTAGCTTTGTTATCCTGTCTGCTCTTCAATATATCATCAATATAATTTTCCAATGCTTCCTGATTCGGCTGAGGATCGGAAAGTAATTCTTCCAGCAAAGTAATTGCCCGTTCCATATTTTCACTTAAACCGGCAATACCGATGTATGTTTCATCTTCTGATGCGGAAACGCTATAATCACAAGCCAGTTGATAAAATTCCTGATTTATTTCCTGCAATGACTTTTTACTTGTTCCTAAATAACTGAGATAGCCGGCAGCCAGAGAAAGTTTTTTATTAGCACTACTTCCGGAATTAAAATAATAAAACAAGGAAAAAGTACCATTTTCTTCATTTTTATTATAAAGAATCTCTAATCCGTTTTTAGTGCTGGCACGTTTTAATTCTTCCTGGTAATTAATGAAAACCGGTTCTATGGATTTCACTTTTGCTTCTATAATAGATTGGAAAAAATCCGAAGTCTCGTCTCTGTTAATATGAATAGGAGTTATATCGGGTTTTTCAACAGATTGAGTATCAGGAGTACCCTGCTTCTTGTAAACAACAAGATAATTATCACGGAAATACTTATTCGCAAAATCTACAATATCCTTTTTGGTTAACTTTTTCAGTTCTTCTTTTTCCTGTAAGGCTTCTCCCCATGTAAGATTGGACATAAATGCATCTGCCAGCACCATTGCCCGGTCACGGTTATTTTCATACTGATACATTTGCTCCAGTTTGCGGTTGTTTAAAGCAGCTTCAAAAATCCAGTCCGGGAAATCTCCTTTTTTCAATAATTCAATCTGTTCCAGAAACAAGGCTGTAAGATCTTCCAGCGACTGTCCGCTCTTCGGTCTTCCATTCATCATCAGGAAAGAATAATCATTTAAAATCATAGAGCTTCCCCATGCTCCTAATGCCCGTTGCTTCTGATCAATATTCAAATCAAAAAGTCCACATTTCCCATTGTAAAGAATACTGTTTATCATATCCAGAATAAGAGCTTCCCGACTTCCGTTTCCGGCATCCAGGCGAAAGGCAACACTAGTACTTTCCGCATCCAGTCCGGTGAATTCTCTGATAACAGGAGCATGGACCGGAGGTTCGGGAATCAATGTAAATTCAGGAACTGCACCTTGTTTAAGAATGCTGAAATTTTCATCAATAATCCGGATTGCTTCATCCGGGTCAAAATCTCCCGACATGCAGATCGCCATATTATTGGCAACATAATAAGTATCATAAAATTCCCGGATTAACTTCATGGAAGGATTCTTCAAATGTTCCGCATCTCCAAGTACCGTATGCTGACCATACGGATGGTTGGGGAAAAAGGTGGAAAGAATTTCCTCTATGATACGCCTGCTGTCACGGGTCATATACATATTCTTTTCTTCATATACCGTTTCCAGTTCCGTATGAAACAATCGCAAAACAGGGTTGTAAAAACGCTCGGACTGAATCCGTGCCCAGTTTTCAAGTTCATTAGAAGGAATGTCTTCCACATAAATTGTATAATCATAACTGGTACCAGCATTTGTCCCTTTTGCCCCAATGGCGCTCATTAATTTGTCATATTCATTGGGAATGGCCAGCCTGGATGCTTCAAAAGACAAACTATCTATTTGTGCATAGATGGCTTTCCGTTCTATCGGATCGGTTGTATTCCGGTAGACTTCAAATAAATCTTCTATGGATTGAATAAATGGTTTTTCTTTTTCCCAGTCAACCGTACCGAAATTTTGTGTTCCCTTAAACATCATATGTTCAAAATAATGCGCCAGTCCGGTTGTTTCTGCCGGGTCATTCTTACTTCCTACCTTTACGGCAACATAAGTCTGGATACGAGAAGCATCCTTATATACAGTCATCATAACTGTTAATCCGTTGTCCAGGGTGTATATACGAGCATTCAGCGGATCATTCGGATATGTCTTATAAGTGTACTGCTTTTGTGCGAATACACTTGTGACCGAAAGGGTAAAAATAAGCAGGAAAAAAGCCAGAAAGTTACGATTCCTATTCATCATGTTATTATATTAAATTAATATTGCAAACTTAAAAAAAACTTTCAACCGGAACAGATATTTTATAAATAGACAATAAAGTTGTTTACTTTTGCAGGCTTTCTTTATTCTATCAGATAAAGAAGTTGCTTTAAAAGTACTATCCGGAAAATCGGACATTATTTTGTTTCCGAAGTTAATTTTAAAAACAAAATAAAACCAAAAGTTGTTTAACATTCGGATTTAATAAAATATCATTAAAAAACTACAATATGCTTCATACTGTCTATTATGGAAATACCCTGGAGAACTGGTTAATTTCTCTGTTAATTATTTTTATAGCTCTTGTTGTAAACAAAGTTATCGTAAAATTAAATAAGAACCTTATTCAAAAATTAACTGTCAAAAGTAGGACTCCGTTGGATGATATCTTTTTCCAATCGCTGGAAAAACCTATTTTATTAGGAATTATGCTGCTGGCTATCTGGATAGCCATTAATCGGTTGACTATCACCCCTAAGGCTTATGAAATAATATCTACTTCCTATCAGGTATTGGTCACATTAAACATTACCTGGTTCTTTACCCGTCTTGCCAGTGCCCTGCTCGAAGAATACACAACTCCGAAAGGAAATTCCGGTTTTACTTTTTTGCATTTCAGCATGCGACTATTACCTCTTATAAAAAGAACAGTGCTTATTCTGATATGGATTATCGGATTGGTAACCGCTCTGAACAATGTCGGGGTAAAAGTAACCACATTATTGGGAACACTGGGAATAGGGGGTATTGCTTTTGCACTGGCAGCACAGGATACTATTAAAAATATTTTCGGGAGAATAACCATATTCACAGATCGTCCATTCAGTATCGGAGATACGATCAACTTCAACAATATAGAAGGAACCGTAGAAGATATCGGCATAAGAAGTACCCGTATTCGTACCGGCGATAAAAGGCTGGTGACGATTCCTAATTCAAATATCATGGATGCTGCCGTTACAAATATTTCTCTGGAGCCGGCAAGAAGAGTAACTTCAAAATTAAATCTGACATACAATACGGATGATGGTAAAATGCAGCAGGCCCTTACCATATTAAAAGATATCTTTAAGGAAACGGATGGAGTGTCAAATACTGACCAAACCATTCTTTTCTCTGAATTTGCAGCGTCCGCTCTTGTTATTTCCTACACTTATTTTATAAAGAAAACAGCAGATATCAATCAGACAACATCTACAGTAAATTTTGAAATTTTAAAACGTTTCAAGGAAGCAGGACTTACATTTGCTTTCCCCTCACAGACATTGTATGTAGAAAATATGCAACAACCGGAAAATAAAGAAGCCAATACAGCGAATAATCCTTCTTCAAATACAAAAGAGTAAAATCATCCTGATTTTACTCTTGTATAGTTATTGGTAATTACCAGAACTATTTTTTTTACGACCGTTACAAAATTATTATTAATAAAGACTTATTTCTTCCAGAATTCCACAAGCTGTTTCGACACTTTCTACCTGTTGAATGACAATAGATCTTTTTCCGTTCAAATCCCTTAACTGACAGATACGGGGATACTTCTGAACAAAAGTCAGCAATTTATCAAAGGCTGCTGACTGGTAATAGGGAGAATCCGGATTCGAGATCAGATAGATAAACATCCGACCGGATTTTAACGTTACTTTTTCAATTCCTAATTTTTTAGCCAGTCTTCTTAGCCTTACCACACGAATCAACTCCCGACCTTCGTGGGGAATCTTTCCGAAACGGTCTTCCAGTCGGGTTACAAAATCCTGAATATCGGTTTCTTTTTCCATCTTATCCAATTCCCGGTAAAGACTGATCCGTTCGGAATCATCCGGAATGTAAGAAACAGGAAATAACACTTCCAGATCCGATTCGACCTGACTTTCCTGCACGTATTGCTCTCCACTATCCTGTTCTCCTTCTTTTAGTGAAGGATCTTTGTAAAGATCGGAAAATTCTTCTGTCTTTAATTCCTGCACTGCTTCAGTAAGAATTTTCTGATAGGTTTCATATCCAAGGTCCGCAATGAAGCCACTTTGTTCAGCACCCAGCATATTACCGGCTCCCCGGATATCCAGGTCCTGCATGGCGATATGTATCCCGCTTCCTAATTCTGAAAAGTTTTCCAATGCCTGCAAACGCCGCCGGGATTCGTTCGGTAAGGTACTCAGAGGAGGAGCTAGCAAGTAACAAAATGCCTTTTTATTACTCCTGCCGACCCGGCCCCGAAGCTGGTGCAGATCACTTAACCCGAAATTCTGTGCATTATTGATAATAATCGTATTCACATTGGAAATATCAATTCCTGACTCCACAATTGTAGTAGCCAGCAATACATCATATTCGTAATCTATAAAATCAAGAATCACCTTTTCCAATTGTTTCGGATCCATCTGTCCATGTCCGACTGCCGTACGGGCATCGGGAACCAGTCGCTTTATCAGGGCCTCCATTTCATAAATATTCTGTACCCGGTTATGGATAAAATATACTTGTCCATTCCGGCTCATCTCAAAATTGATTGCTTCCCGTATAAGGTCTTCATTAAAAACATGGACTTCTGTCTGAACGGGGTAACGATTGGGGGGTGGAGTAGAAATAACCGATAAATCACGGGCGCCCAGCAAGGAAAACTGTAAGGTCCTGGGAATCGGAGTTGCGGTCATTGTTAATGTATCTACATTCACCTTTAGCTGTTTCAGTTTTTCTTTAACAGACACACCGAATTTCTGTTCTTCATCAATGATCAGTAAACCCAGGTCTTTAAATACAACCTCTTTCCCAATTAATTTATGTGTACCGATGAGGATATCTATTTTTCCTTCTTTCAACCGGGATAAGATATCTTTTATTTCCGAAGGTTTACGGGCACGGCTCAGATATTCAATGGTACAGGGAAAATCTTTCAGACGTTCCGAAAAAGTTTTGTAATGTTGCAAAGCCAATACTGTGGTAGGTACCAGCACAGCTACCTGCTTATCATCAGCCACAGCTTTAAAGGCTGCCCGTATGGCAATTTCCGTTTTTCCGAAACCAACATCCCCACAAACAAGACGATCCATCGGAATATCTTTTTCCATATCCTTCTTCACGTCTATCGTTGTTTTCAACTGGTCCGGTGTATCTTCGTAGATAAAGGAAGCCTCCAGTTCCTGTTGAAGATAACTGTCCGGCGAAAACTCAAAACCTTTTTCTTCCCTTCTTTTGGAATACAAAGCAATTAAATCCCGGGCAATATCTTTTACCTTTTTCTTCGTATTATCTTTTAATCTTTCCCAGGCGCCCGATCCCAGTTTATTCACACGGGGAGGTTCTCCTTCTTTTCCACGGTATTTTGATAACTTATGCAGGGAATGGATACTGACAAAAATTATATCGTCATTCAAATAACGAAGTTTGATCACCTCCTGCATCTTCCCGTTTATTTCCGTACGGACCAGGCCGGCAAAACGTCCGACTCCGTGATCAATATGAACCACATAATCACCTGTGTGAAACTGATTCAATTCTTTCAGTGTTAAACTTATTTTTCCGGAACGGGCTTTATCCGACTTTAAGCTATATTTATGAAAACGATCAAATATCTGATGGTCTGTAAAACAACAGAGTCTTAACGCATGATCAATGAAACCTTCATGCAGGGTCTTTTTTACTCCGGTAAACGGAATCGTTTCTCCACGATCTTCAAAAATAGCTTTTATTCTTTCCGTCTGCTTTTCACTGTCACTCAATATATAAATCCGGTAATTATCTTCCAGAAGACGTTGAAATGTTTCACTTACCAATTCGAAGTTTTTATGAAAAAGGGGTTGTGAAGAAGAATCAAAATGGACAATAGCCTGTTCGGGTTTCCCTGTTTTAATGCCGAATTCTATTTTTTTAAACGATAGCAGGTGTTCTGTAAAAGACCTGTTGTCCACAAGTTTCTTTAACAACTTTTCATCCGGTGCTTTTGTCTCCGGATCAAGATGATTTTTTACTTCTTCATATACATACCGGATTCTTTCTACAATCCACAGCATATCCCGGCAGGCAATAAACGAATTTTCCGGAAGGAAATCCAGCAAAGAAGAAGTACTTCCTATTTCTTTATACTGCATGGTAGGAACCAAGGAAATCGCCTCCAGATTATTTTTTGAAAGCTGCGTTTCTACATCAAATGTCCGGATTGTCTCTATTGTATCACCGAAAAAATCTATCCGAAAAGGAAATTCATGAGAATAAGAAAAAACATCGAATATGCTACCCCGGATAGAAAACTGCCCGGGTTCATATACATAATCCACCTGCTCAAAGCCATACTCGGTCAATAAGTCAGCTACAAACGTGTTTTCAAGCTGATCACCGACTTTTACGTGCAATGTATTTTCCTGTAACGTTTCCAGGGAAACTACTTTCTCCGCCAATGCATCGGGATAAGTAACGATGTTAATTGGCTGGTCCGGATTTTGTAATCTGCTTAATACCTCTGTACGCAAAATCTCATTAGCCGCATCAAGCTGTCCATATTTTACGGCCCGTCTGTAAGAAGAAGGAAAGAAAAAAACATTCTCATTTCCATTTATCTGAACAAGATCATTATAAAAATATCCTGCCTCTTCTACATCGTTCAGAATGAATAATTGATTTTTATGGAGTTGAGTATACAAAGCTGAAAATATAAGTCCCGGTTCGGAACCCTGCATACCTTGTATAAATATATTCTTTATAGATTGATCGGAAATTAGTTCTTTAAGAGCAGGCAAATTAGGATGCTTCTCGAAAAGAGCCTGCAATTCATTAATCGAAATAGACACGGTAAAATATTGATTTTATTAAAGTTGAATTGAACGCAAAATTAAATATTATTTTTCATTAATTACAAAATATGATAACAATGAAAAAAGAAAAGCATCCTTTCAATTTAAAATAAAAGAAACTAAAAAAAGTAAAAGACGTAAAAATATATGTTCTTTATCGCCTACTTTCCGGTTCCATTTCAAATTTATAATTGTATGATCTGACTTTCAATACCTGAAAGAAGTATTATCGAAATTTCATTTTATTTCTTTTCCCTTATAAGATAAATTGATTACTTTTGACCTATTAAAAGAAAAAATCCATTATATACATTATTGTTTTGTAAATAAGACAAATATATATTTAAGAAATGAAACTATTTTATCTTTTCTTCATTCTGTTAGCAACATGGGCAATACCTGCTTTTTCCCAGGAAGCTTCTCAGCAATGTTCTTTTCTGAAACATTCCGAACCTGTATGGAATGCAGAATACATGGAGGATCAATGGTTTTTAGTCCGCGGTACAGGAGTTGATAGTATAAAAAATGATATACATGCGCTCGTAGAAGCATGGAACGAATTATCTGATATTGATGTCTCCCTGATAGAAATCAAAACGGAATATGTTCATATTGCCATTCCGGAAAGTGACAGGTTAACACAGTCTTCGGGTACTTCTGGAGCCATGGTTACATTAGCTACATTAGTATATACCCTCACAGAGCATCCTGTCTGCAATCATTTGTTCCTTGACTTTGAGGAAGGAGACCATGCAGAACCGGGAATTTATTCAAGGGCTGATTTTCTGGATTCCTTTGTTATTTGTTATTGAACAAAACCTTCTTTTATTATAAAATATCTTACGTAAAATCAGTTCTGACAAGCTGAAGATATAATAATCAAAATAAAAAGTAAAAACAAATAGGCATTTTCTTTCTAAGGAAATGATTGAAGTGTTTGCTTTTTACTTATCACTTTTTACTTTATAAAATGTATTCCAACAAACATATCGGGAAAGTTGCTTTTCCTGTTTTTCTAAGCCTCTTTGCCCAGAATATTATCAATATAACCAATACGGCTTTCCTGGGTCGGGTAGGAGAGGTGGAGCTGGGAGCTTCTGCTATCGGAGGAATATTCTACCTGGCAGTATATATGCTGGGATTTGGTTTCAGCACAGGTTCACAGATACTTATTGCCCGTCGTAACGGAGAAAAGAATTACACTGAAATCGGACAGATAATGTTACAGGGAACTGCTTTTCTATTATCTATTGCCGTGCTGTTATTCTTCCTTACGCATTTTCTATCCGGGATTCTTCTTCCGTTGATGGTAAGCTCCGAAGCTGTTTTTCATGCCTCCATGGAATACCTGAATTACAGGGTATTCGGTTTTTTCTTTGCATTTATCAATGTGATGTTCCGGGCATTTTATGTCGGAATAACAAAGACAAAAGTCCTTACGATAAATGCATTTTTCATGATGGCTGTAAATGTTTTATTTGACTATGTACTTATCTTCGGTCGATTCGGATTTCCTGAACTCGGTGTGGCCGGTGCTGCTATCGGTTCGGTAGCAGCGGAAGCAACTTCTGTGATCTTTTTTATTATTTATACAGGTAAATTTATCAACATCCGCCAATATGGATTCCTGAAAAAGTTCCGCCTGAAAATAAGTGTGATCAAAAGAATCCTGAATATTTCCGTCTATACGATGATTCAGTCCTTTGTCTCTATCTCTACATGGTTTTTGTTCTTTATTGCGGTGGAACATCTGGGAGAGCAGGCACTTGCGGTATCCAATATTATCCGTAGCTTTTATATGTTCTTATTTATGCCGGCAAGCGCTTTATCCCTCACGGCAAATACCTTGGTCAGCAATTCAATAGGGGAGGGCAGAACAAATGAAGTACTCTCCCTCATTAAAAAAATCGTACGTATAAGTTTTTACCTTATCGTTCCTTTTATTCTGATTATTTTTATGTTTCCTCGGCTTCTGCTTTCTATTTATACAGATAATATGGCATTGATAGAAGCCTCCGTATCTTCCTTGTATGTGATTGCCGGAAGCTTTCTGGTATGTGCAGCCGGAAATATTTTATTCAATTCGGTATCAGGAACAGGAAACACACGGGCAGCCCTTATCATTGAAGTCTTTGCGCTTGCCTTTTATAGCTTATTTATCTTTTTTATTATCCATCATTTGCAAATGCCATTATATATTTGCTGGACAATAGAATTAGTATACTGGGGACTTATTTTAATCTGTTGTTATTTCTATTTAAAGAATGGTTCCTGGAAGCGGAAAGTGATCTGAAAAAATTATTTTCCCGGACGAAATCTTTCTAATATCCATTAATTGAAAAAAGTTCAGGAAAAAGGCCTATTATTTATTATTATTTAAGTTTTTACTGAGTGATTTTACTTAAAAAATTTTAAGGATCGAAAGGAAAATTGTATCTTAGCGGGAATTTTTGAATAAGCAAATAATATAACCAATATTTTTCTAAATGGTTGATCAAGATAGAATTATAAAAATAAACATTGAAGATGAAATGAAATCATCCTACATCGATTATTCGATGTCGGTGATTGTTTCGCGTGCATTACCCGATGTAAGGGATGGTTTTAAACCCGTACACCGCAGGGTACTCTTTGGAATGAACGAATTAGGCAATACTTCGGATAAACCTTACAAGAAATCTGCCAGAATTGTAGGGGAAGTATTAGGTAAGTATCACCCACACGGGGATAGCTCTGTTTATTTTGCCATGGTACGTATGGCACAAGAATGGTCTTTACGTTATACCTTGGTGGACGGACAGGGAAACTACGGTTCTGTTGACGGTGACCAACCGGCGGCAATGCGTTATACGGAAGCAAGATTAAGCAAGATGGCGGAGGAATTATTGAAAGACATCGATAAAGATACGGTTGACTTTCAACTTAATTTCGACGATACGCTAAAAGAACCTACTGTTCTACCAACCCGTATTCCGAATTTATTGGTAAACGGAGCATCCGGTATCGCTGTAGGTATGGCTACAAATATGCCTCCTCATAACCTTTCGGAAGTAATAGATGCCACGATAGCCTATATCGATGACAACGAGATTGATACTGCCGGTTTAATGAAATATGTAAAAGCTCCCGATTTTCCTACCGGTGGATATATTTATGGGCTGGAAGGAGTAAAAGAGGCTTTTGAAACCGGACGTGGACGTGTGATTGTTCGAGCCAGAGCAGAAATTGAAACAGATAATAACCGGGACAAGATTATTGTTTCCGAAATACCATACCTGGTTAATAAAGCGGAATTAATAAAGCACATTGCAGACCTGGTTGAAGACAAACGAATTGAAGGAATAACAAATATAAATGACGAATCCGACCGTCAGGGAATGCGGATTGTTATCGACATCCGAAGAGATGCAAACTCAAATGTCGTTTTAAACAAACTGTATAAAATGACAGCCCTGCAAAGTTCTTTCAGTGTGAATAATATTGCACTGGTAAACGGCCGGCCTAAAATACTGAATCTGAAAGATATGATTTCGTGTTTTGTGGCACACCGTCATGATGTTGTAATTCGTCGAACCCAGTTCGAACTAAATGAAGCACAGAAACGTGCCCATATCCTTGAAGGATTAATTATTGCAAGTGATAATATCGATGAGGTTATTTCGATTATCCGTTCTTCTCAAAATCCGGAGCAGGCACGTGAACGCCTGATTGAAAGATTCGAACTGTCGGAAATTCAGGCTCGTGCAATTGTAGAAATGCGGTTGAGACAACTTACCGGTCTTGAACAAGACAAGTTAAGAGCCGAATATGACCAGATCATGAAACTGATCGATCACCTGAATCAGATCCTTGCGGATGAATCTTTGCGGATGCAGGTAATCAAAGATGAACTGACTGAGGTTAAAGAAAAATACGGAGACGAAAGAAGATCGGAAATTATTTATGCTTCGGAAGATTTTAATCCGGAAGATTTCTATGCGGATGATGAAATGATCATTACCATCTCCCATCTTGGATATATTAAAAGGACACCACTTACCGAATTCCGTTCTCAAAACCGGGGTGGAGTAGGGTCCAAAGGAAGTGAAACAAGGGATGAAGACTTCGTAGAATATATCTATCCTGCTTCCATGCACAACACCATGTTGTTTTTTACACAAAAAGGAAGATGTTACTGGCTGAAAGTATACCAGATTCCGGAAGGAGCGAAGAATGCCAAAGGACGTGCTATCCAGAATATGCTTAATATTGAAGCGGATGATAAAGTAAATGCTTTTATCCGTATTAAGAAACTGAATGATGAAGAATTTATCAATTCCCATTATTTATTATTCTGTACAAAAAAAGGAGTGATCAAAAAGACTTCTCTTGCTGCTTATTCCCGCCCGAGACAAAATGGTGTAAATGCAATTACCATCCGGGAAGACGATCAGGTAATCCAGGTACGTATGACAGATGGCAACAACCAGATACTTATGGCAAACCGTAACGGAAGAGCGATCAGATTCCATGAAAGCGCGGTACGGGAAATGGGAAGAACAGCCACCGGAGTACGGGGTATGACACTGGATGACGACGGAAAAGATGAAGTAGTAGGCATGATTTGTATGAAAGACCTGCAAAAAGAGACCATCATGGTAGTTTCTGAAAAGGGATATGGTAAACGCACCCGACTGGTAGATGAAGACGGGGAAGATGTATACCGTATCACAAATCGTGGCGGGAAAGGAGTAAAAACCATGAACATCACGGAAAAAACAGGAAAACTGGTTGCAATAAAAAGTGTAACGGATGAAAATGATTTGATGATTATTAATAAATCCGGTATTACACTTCGCCTGAAAGTAGCAGATATGCGAATCATGGGTCGTGCAACACAGGGAGTACGATTAATAAATCTGGAAAAACGGAATGATGAAATAGCGTCTGTTTGTAAAGTATTATCAGAATCTGTGGAAGATATTGATATTGAAACAGAAACTATTCCCGAAGTAGAAGAATAATCATACAGCTCAGTTTTAATTTAAATCATTAATATAAAAATTAGCGTAATGAAAAAGATTTTTTTATCAGCTATTTTATGCTTAGCCATGGGTACTGCCTTTGCCCAGAAAGACAATCTGAAAGAGGTAAAAAAGGCATTGGATGCAGTTACTCCCGATTATGAAGCAGTACAAAGCAAAATAAGCAGTATGCTTACAAACCCGGAAACAGCGAATGACCCTGAAGCATGGTTTGTGGCCGGCTCTTTTGAAGATAAAATATTCAGTACGGAGAACAACAAAACCCTTTTACAGCAGACACCGGATGAACCGCTTATGTATAAGGCATTATTCAAATCCTATGACTATTTTGTCAAAGCAATAGAGCTGGAAAAAATTCCTAACGAAAAAGGAAAAGTGAACAACAAATACACAAAACAGATAAAGGCAATTCTGAAAATCAATCAGCCTTATTTTGTGAATGCAGGAGCTTATTATTATGATAATGGTGACTATGGAACAGCTTACGAAGCATTTAAGCTTTTCCTGGATATTCAGAACCTGGATATTTTCAAGTCCGAAGCATTAATGGCTGATAGTGTATATAATCAGATAAAATTATATGCTGCTTTATCTTCTTCTTATAATGAAGATATCCCTGCGGCAGTTGTATTACTGGAAGATCTGAAGACAAAAGATTACGAAACAGAACAGGTATATACGGCTCTGGCCCAGAATTACCAGATAATGGGAGATTCCGTAAAGTATGCCGCAACGTTAAAAGAAGGGGTTAGTAAACTTCCTGACAGCCGTTTCTTTCTGGAAAGTATGATTAACATGTATATCAATTCCGGTCAGATAGACGAAGCAATGAAATACCTGGATGATGCGATTGCAAAAAATCCTACTGTTCCAGAATACTGGCGAGTAAAAGGAGACTTGTATGAAACAGAAATAAAAGATGTGGACAAAGCGCTTGAAGCTTTTGAACAATCTCTTAATATTGATCCTACTTATGCAAGAGGTATTGCAGGCATAGGTCGTCTTTATTATAATCAGGGATTCAATTTACAACAAAAGGCAAACGAACTAAGCTTTAAAGAAGCGCAGGTTGTGCAGGAAGAAGTAAACGAATATTATAAAAAAGCATTGCCTTACCTGGAAAAAGCACATCAGCTTGACCCGGATGACAGGCAATACATCATGGCATTATATGCTGTTTACTATGCATTGAAAATGCCGGAAGTAGAAGAGATGGAAAAATTACTGAATGGCGAATAATTGCCTTATATAAATGAACAAAAGGGCAGTAAAGTTTTGTTATATGGAAAACTTTACTGCTTTTTTATAGTGCCTACATAATAAAGAAATAATGAGTCAGAATCTTATTGTAAAAAGAACTAAAATAACTCTCCGAACAATTTTTGGATTAGGCCCGGTACAGGGAGTAAAAGTACTTTCTAAAATGTTATTTAAAAATACTGATAAAGTCAATTTACCCGGAATTAAATATCCTATCTCTTTACGGCCGGATACTACTGACTATGATGTTTTTTATCAGTTATTTTCCAAATCGGAATATGATCTTCCCATTCCTATTGATTTTGAACCCAGATTGATCATTGATGCCGGAGCGAATATCGGTCTGACTGCAGTTTATTTCAAAAATAAATTTCCGGATGCTACTATTATCTCTATTGAACCGGACAATGAGAATTTCGAAATGCTGAAAAAAAACACAGCTCAGTACGACAATGTCTATCTGGAAAAAGCCGGCCTATGGAACAAAGAGACCTACATTACCGTAAAAGATACATACGGATTAGGGGCCCATGGCATGATTGTCAAAGAAAATGACCATCCCGTGGAAAACTCATTGAAAGCTGTAACCATCGACGGATTATTGAAAAAATATAATTTGACAGATCAACGAATTGATATTCTGAAAGTAGATATTGAAACATCCGAAAAACATTTTTTCGCTTCCAATTATGAATCCTGGCTTCCGAAAACAAAGTTACTGATTGTCGAATTACATGATATTATTGAAAAAGGTTGCGCACAAGCCTTTTTTAACGCGATCTGTCGGAGTCTCCCGAACTTTTCGTTTCATATGAAAGGTGAAAATGTAATTGTTATCAACGAAGATATTTAATTTATCGGCTTAAAACTATCATTAAAAAGCTTACCGAAAGTAATTTCCGGTGAGCTTTTTCTTTTCTATCCATCGTCCCGTTCCTTCATAAAACTTTTCAGCAATTCATTTGTTTACATTAATAATGTAAAAAATGGTTTAATGTATGAATAAAGACAGAATTTTTTCCGCCTGGGGGACTTACTTTCTGGCAGTACTACTTTTAGTAGCTGCCTGTTCCAAAAAAAGCAAAGAGTTACCTGAAGACGAAATAATGATCGATCAGGAGGAAATTCTTTCAAATCCTGTTCTTTCTCAGGAAGAACAGGAAAAACTTACCCCACAAGATGTATTACGGATTTTAAAAGCCGGAAACGACGATTTTGTAAACGACAATCTGACAATAAGAAATAATACGGAAAGAGTAAGAGAAGCCGCCCTGGGACAATATCCTAAAGCAGTTATTCTTTCCTGCCTTGATTCAAGAGTACCGGTGGAAGATGTATTTCACAGGGGAATCGGAGATATATTTGTTGCCCGTGTAGCAGGTAATATTGTAAATGAAGATATTCTCGGAAGTCTGGAATACGCCTGTAAAGTCTCCGGATCTAAAGTCATTCTTGTATTAGGTCATGAATATTGTGGCGCTATTAAATCAGCAATTGACAGTGTAGAATTAGGAAACATTACCGCTCTTTTAAATAAGATTCATCCGGCAATTGAACAAACTTCCGGCAAATTTAACGGAAAAAAGACATCCGGGAATCCGGAATTTGTAGATGCGGTTTGCCGCCAAAATGTAAAGCACTCGATGAATGAAATAAGGGAAAAAAGTCCGATCCTATCGGAAATGGAAAAGAATAAGGAAATAATGATCGTCGGAGGAATCTACGATATGAAAACCGGAAAAGTAAACTTTTTTCTTTAAAATATTTCAATTATTCTTTTATTCATCAATAGCATATATAAAAGCATTTTTAATCAACTAAAAACAAAAAAGTATGATAAATAATTTAATGGAACTGGTTCAACAATTTACCGGAAATACAGTAAATAATAATCCGGATATTCCGCAGGAGAAAAAAGGGACAGTAGTACAGTCAGCTGCAGAAGGAATCTTCAACGGATTAAGAAATCAGGCAAGCGGAGGAGATCTCGGTCAAATCTTAAACTTATTCGGTTCCAGAGGGAATAATGTAAGTAATTCTCTTTCTCAAAATATTCAGTCATCTGTTATTTCTTCACTGATGAGTAAAGCCGGTATCAATAACCAACTGGCGCAAAATCTTGCCGGACAAATCGTACCGAATGTACTTGGATTAATGTCAAAAAAAGCAGCCGATCCCAACAACAGCCAATATAATGTAAATGGAATCCTTAGTTCCATCACCGGAGGCAAAACAAATGGAATTGACATTCAGGGTTTATTAAACAAATATACCGGAGGAGAAGATGGTAAATTCGATATGAACGATATTATGCATCTGATTAGCGGAAATAATAAAGAACAAGGAAACTCCGACGGAGGTATTTTAAGTTCCTTGGGAGGATTATTAGGGAATAAATAAGTTTATATTTTTGCAAAAAAACGGTTTACTTTGATAAGTAAACCGTTTTCTATTTTTATGGCAATTTTCTTATTCGGCAGAAACAACAGCCTGTGGCATTTCTGCAGGAATAACATTATATTTTTTAAAACACTTTTCTACTTTGCCGATTGCATAATCCAGCTGTTCCATCGTATGAGTAGCCATTAAAGAAAAACGGATCAACGTATCATCCGGGGACACTGCCGGGGACACAACCGGATTAACGAATATTCCTTCATCCATTAACTCTCTGGTAATACGGAATGTCTTTTCGTTATCCCTGATATAAAGAGGAATAATGGGTGTTTGTGTATTACCGATCTCACAGCCAAGCTGTCTGAATCCGGTTAATGCGTAATTAGTTAATTTCCACAGATGTTCTATCCGCTCAGGCTCATTGAGCATAATATCCAGTGCTGCAGAAGCTGCTCCGATAGATGCAGGCGTACAACTGGCACTAAAAATATAAGACCGGGAATTATGCCTAAGATACTCGGTAATGGTTTTGTTTGCAGCAATAAAGCCACCCAGGGAAGCAAAAGATTTACTAAAAGTACCCATTATCAGGTCGACATCATTTGTCAGACCGAAATGATTGCATGTCCCTCTTCCGTTTCTACCCAATACACCGATACCGTGTGCCTCATCTACCATAATGGAAGCGTTGTATTTTTTTGCCAGGTCCACAATAACCGGTAAGTTCGCAATATCACCTTCCATACTGAATACTCCATCCATAACAATCAGCTTGACTTTGTCAATATCACAGGATTTCAATACTTTCTCCAGTGATTCCATATCGTTATGTTTGTATTTCAGTGCATTTGAAAAAGAAAGCCTTCTTCCTTCAATGATAGAAGCATGATCCAGATCGTCCAGTATAATATATTCACCACGACCCGTTAAGCAGGAAACAACTCCTAAATTAACCTGAAATCCGGTAGAATAGATGATCGCATCTTCTTTATCTACAAATTCCGCCAACCGGCGTTCTAATTCAACGTGAATATCTAGTGTTCCATTTAAAAAACGAGAGCCGGCACATCCGGTACCATATCTTTTGGTAGCTTCGATGGCGGCTTCCTTTACTTTGGGATGGTTGGTTAATCCTAAATAGCTGTTTGAACCGAACATTAAGACCTTTTTGCCTCCAATGACAACTTCTGTATCCTGTTCGCTTTGAATTTCCCGAAAATAAGGATAAATCCCCATCTCTTTTACAATCCGGGAATCATCATATTTCGCCAATTTCTGTTCTAATAAATTCATATAATCCTGTTAACTTTTAACAAATTCATTTTCATACGAATGTTTTTCTCTTTTTGCAGTATTTGAAAAAACATCACTAAAAAACAGGCTGGCAAAAATACTAAAAAAATCTAAACACAAACCAAAATCGATTAAAATGTTTGGTTAAATGCACTTGTTTTTTGAAATATGTTCTTCCATAGCATTATTTATAGACAAAAATAAACAATTTTATAGTAGAAAGAAACAATTTTAACCAAAACCTGACTTTCAAAACCTGATTTTTACCTGATAAATATAATAAAGACTTTAAATTATATGGTCTGGGAATAATGCAAAAATTTTTCCTGAGAGTTTATTATTAAAAAAAAGCAAAAAAACTTGACTTCCGGATAAAAAAGCAGTATCTTTATATGCAGGGAAGAACTTATTATTTAAGAAATATATTTTGTCACCATATAATCTCTGGCTGCTATTTGAGGGTGTTCATGTCCTTCTTTCTGCAGGAGGTTCCTCCTATTCCGGATTTCATCGTTCCACCAAGGTCAAACGAACGTCCCACCTTGGTAAGACGATCGCCCCACCAAGGTGGGACGATAACAAGGAGCGGCCGTTTATACGACATGGACCGCTCGTTTATATAACATTGAACGCCTCTTTACATGACTTTATTCTCATGTTTTCCCGGATTGCCCATACTCTTTTCAAAATAATAAAATTATGTGGAAGGAAAACAAAATGACTAAAATGACTGCATTTTATCGAAGCATGATACTGTTTATAAAACAAATCATTATTCTTATCGTGTTTACATATATTATAAAGAAGAGCATTATCACTTCTTAAGAGGACTCCTTTAGCCTTCTTTTTCACTAAGTTCAAGCCATCGAAACGTTTTTTCTTCTATCAACTCCATTATTTCGCCCATCCGGGTAGAGGTCCGGATCAATACATCGGAAGACAGATTCCCGGAATTCAGGGAAACCTCAAGTTCTCTTTTTTCTTTTTCCAGTTCTTCGATTTCTATTCCCAGCGAATCAAACTCTCTTTTTTCTTTAAAGGTTAACTTATTATTAGCTTTTTCCCTGACGGGTTTTGAATTGTTTTTATCTATATTTTCCGTTTTTACGGATAAGGATTTTTTCTCTTCCTTTTCGCATTCTTCTTTCCAGTCCCTGTAATCCGTATAATTACCCGGAAAATCCTTAATCTCCGCGTTCCCTTTAAAAACAAGCAGATGATCCACTACCTTATCCATAAAATACCGGTCGTGGGAAATAACAATGACACATCCTTTAAAGTCTTTCAGATATTCTTCCAGCACATTCAATGTAACGATATCCAGGTCATTAGTCGGCTCATCCAGCACAAGAAAATTCGGATTCTTAATCAAAATAGAACAGAGATATAACCGGCGCTTTTCTCCTCCACTTAATTTATAAACATAATTATATTGGGTTTCAGGGGTAAAAAGAAAATGCTGAAGAAACTGGGAAGCAGAAAGTTTTTTACCATTTCCAAGAGATATTTCTTCTGCAATATCCCGGATGACATCAATGACTTTCATTTGTCCATCGAACTGCAATCCATCCTGACTGTAATATCCGAAACGCACTGTCTCACCTATATCGATAATTCCTTTATCCGGTTGTATTTCGCCAAGTAATATCTTAATAAAGGTAGACTTTCCGGTACCATTATTTCCGATAATTCCCATTTTTTCATACCGGGAAAAAGTGTAATTAAAATCTTCCAGGATTTTCAGGTCTCCGAAACTTTTATATACATGCTCTGCTTCAAATATTTTAGACCCTATGTAGGAAGCCTGCACGCCCAGATTCACCTGTTCGTTTCGGAAAGAAGTTTTCACTTTATCTTCTAAGTGATAAAATGCATCTTTTCTGGCTTTTGCTTTAGTAGCACGTGCCTGAGGCTGACGACGCATCCATTCCAGTTCTTTTTTATAAAGATTCTGCGCAGTTTCCATTTCCGCAGCCTGAGACTCCATGCGTTCCTGTTTCTTTTCCAGGTAATAACTATAATTCCCTTTGTATTGATAAAGTTGTTTGTTGTCAATTTCCAAAATTTCATTACAGACACGGTCCAGAAAATACCGGTCATGAGTTACCATCAATAATGCCCGGTTGTTTTTCTTCAGATAATCCTCTAACCATTCCGTCATTTCAAGATCCAGGTGGTTGGTAGGTTCATCCAGAATTAACAAATCCGGTTCCTGTATTAATACATTCGCTAAAGCAACTCTTTTTAATTGTCCTCCGGAAAGTTCTCTGATCTTTTGATTGAAATCCGTAATCTTAAGCTGAGTAAGGATCTGTTTAATCTTATGTTCGTAATCCCAGGCTTGTAACTGCTCCATCCGGAGAAAGAGTGATTCCAATTTTTCCTGATCATCGGACGCCATTGCCTTTTCATATTCCGCAATCACACGAACTGTTTCATCTCCGGTGTGAAAACAGGCCTCCAGCACAGTATGTTCCTGAGGAAACTGAGGGTCCTGTTCCAGATAACCGACACGAATTCCCTGGCGAAAAACAATTTCTCCGTGATCATAGTCCTCTTTTCCGGAAAGAATATTCAACAATGTGGTTTTCCCGGAACCATTCTGTGCAATTAAGGCAATTCTTTGCCCCTCGGAAATGCCAAAGGATATATTCCGGAATAAAATTAAATCTCCAAATGTTTTCGTTAGATTATTTACCTGCAGATAGACGACCATGATATGTTATTTTGAGACAAAAATAATTCATTTTAGGAAAAAGGTAGAAAGTGAAAGGTAGAAAGTGAAAAGTAAAAGGTAAAAAACATAATTTTAGCTTATAAATACGAGGAAAATAATATTCAAGACGGCCTGTATGAAAAGTTGAACAAGCTCCCATGTAGTAAATATAAAGTAAACAACCGGCTTTATTTATTTTTTATCATTATTATCCGGTAAAAATTTTATAGATGAATGCCATTCTTCCTTCCTGAGTTACTTTGCAGACTACATCAAATATATTTACAAAACAGTTCAGAAGAATTAAAAAAGAAAGCACATATACAATCCACTAATCATTTTGAAAACGGAACTATCCTTAAAAAAATAACAATAAATTAGCTAGTCACTTTTTACTTTTTACCGATTGTTAAAAAAACATTCTTTTAAATAATTTGTTTTTTAAATTACTGATGTAACTTTGCAGAAAATAAAAACCTATACCCACACTATCATGAGTAAAAAGAAAGTACTTGTTATTATAAATCCTATTTCCGGCACATCCGGAAAAAAACAATTACCTTCTACTATATATAATCATCCCCTGACTGCTAATTTTGATTTTGACATCCGGACCTCGGAATATAAAGGCCATGCAAAAGAACTGGCCCGGGAAGCTGTGGAAAATTTCTATGAGTATGTGCTGGCTGTCGGAGGAGATGGCACAGTAAATGAGATAGCCTGTGAGCTTGTACAAAGTGAAACAGCGCTTGGTATTATTCCGCTGGGGTCAGGAAACGGCCTGGCCCGTCATCTGGGAATCCCGATACATACTAAAAAGGCACTGGAAGTATTTCTTTCTGAAAACGTAACTGCGGTAGATTATTGTAAAGCAAATGATAAATTTTTCTTTGCGACTTTCGGCGTCGGGCTGGATGCGAAAGTAAGTGAAGCCTTTTCCGAGAGTAAAACCCGGGGACTTATCACCTATGTAGCCAATTCAATTACAGAATTTGCAAAATTAAAACCGGAAAAATATACCATTACCACGTATGAAGGAGAATCCTTTACAAGGGATGCAATCCTTATTACCTGCGCCAATGCTTCGCAATGGGGATATAATGCTTATGTAGCTCCGAAGGCAAGTGTGCAGGACGGACTTCTGGACATGGTAATTCTATTTCCCTTTCCTATTATGGATGCACCTTCCTTAGGTATTCAGCTAATGACAAAAAATATCGATAAAAACAATTATGTCAAAATAATAAAAACAAAAGAAGTTATCATAGAACGGGAAAAAGAAGAAGTAGCCCAGGTAGACGGAGAACCCATTTTATTAGGCAACAAAATCGAAATAAAAACGTATAAAGGAGGACTAAAAGCCATCGTTCCAAGAATAATATAATGAAGTCAGAAAGACTTTAAAGAAAAAACAAGTAGTCAGAAACGGCTGCTTGTTTTTATTTTGCAGCAGATAAGATTACACATTAGCTAGTTAATATTTATTAACAATTCATCTTTAAAAGTATTTTCAATATCGTTTTTATGTATAAATTTAAAGACCTACTTTTGCGCCCGAAAAAGAGGTTTTCATTATACCTGATAATTAAAATAAAACCCATTTCTTCCATGATAAATATGGAAGAAAATTCTGTCAGATCAGTTAATTTATTACGATATGAACTCTGCATTATTAGTTGCTGTCATACTTACTGCTATTATCATGGTAGCCGGAGCATTGGCAATTGCGGCATTAATAGCACCATCTTCTTTCAATCTTCAGAAAGGAGAGCCATACGAATGTGGTATCCCGACACGGGGGACATCGTGGATGCAATTTAAAGTCGGTTACTATCTGTTTGCTATCCTCTTTCTTATGTTTGATGTGGAGGCCGTATTCCTTTTTCCCTGGGCTGTTATTGTAAAAGACCTGGGAATAATCGGACTTGTAAATGTATTGTTTTTTGTATTTATATTGATTCTGGGTCTGGCATATGCCTGGAGAAAAGGAGCACTGGAATGGAAGTAAAAAATATAAAAATAAAAGGCATTAAAAGAGAAGATTTCAAGGATAATGAATATCTTGAAAAATATTACGTTCAGGAACTTCAGCAATATGGTTCGAATGTCTTTATCGGAGCACTGGATGATTTGTTGGATTGGGGACGTTCCAACTCGGTCTGGCCTTTAACTTTTGCCACCAGTTGCTGTGGTATTGAGTTTATGAGTGTCGGTGCCGCACGGTTTGACTTTGCCCGGTTCGGTTTTGAAGTAACCCGTTCAAGCCCCCGGCAGGCTGATATTATTGTTGTGGCGGGAACCATTGTAAAAAAAATGGCACCTGTTCTTAAAAGACTATATGACCAGATGGCAGAACCCAAATACGTGGTGGCAATGGGAAGTTGTGCCATATCCGGAGGACCATTCTGTGATACATACCATGTAGTAAACGGAGTAGAGGAAATCATTCCGGTAGATGTTTATGTGCCCGGTTGTCCGCCCAGACCAGAAAGTTTATTATATGGTCTGATGCAACTGCAACGGAAAATGAAACTTGAAAGATTTATAGAAGCCGCCCATAAATCAAAACAAAGGAGAAAAGAAGCCAAAAAAGCGGCTTTATCCGAACTTGAGAAACAAAACCAACAATTATCGCAGGAATCCTGAAAAACAAATCGTTTGCTATTTTATTATAAAAATGGATTTAACAGAAAAAATAACGGCCCTTGCTCCTGATGTGCAGGTTGAAGAAGCTCAATATCCGACTTATACTGTTTCTTCGGACAGGCTTCACGAAGTAGCATGGATGCTCCGTAAAAAAGAAGGATACGACTTTCTTCTCTCTCTTACCGGAATTGACCTGGGAGAAGCATTGGGAGTAATTTACCATTTATCTAAATCCGAAAATCCAATGGATCTGATTGTACTTAAAACAAGTACGACAGATCGGGAAAATCCTCAGTTATTCAGTGTAACCGATATATGGCGTACTGCTAACCTGAACGAGCGGGAAGTATTCGGTCTTTTTGGTATCCGGTTTATTAATCATCCGGATATGCGGCGTTTATTTTTGAATAATAGCTGGAATGGATTTCCTTTCAGAAAAGATTATGATGAAAACCCGGAATTAAATCCTCTCAACCTGGAAAGTGAATGCCAATCCGATAAACTGCGAAGTTTATCTTTTACAAAACAGGGAGTGATTGAGCGGGAAGGAGAAGTATTCAGTAAAGAGGAATATGTGGTAAATATCGGACCACAGCACCCTGCAACACATGGAGTATTACACTTCAGGGTATCTCTTGACGGAGAAATTATAAAGAAAGTTGACCCACATTTAGGATATATCCACCGGGGTGTCGAAAAGATGTGCGAAAGAATGTCTTATCCACAAATGCTTCACCTGACAGACAGGTTGGATTATTTATCTGCTCATATCAACCGCCATGCACTGTGTATGTGTATAGAGAAAGCTGCGGAAATCGAAGTTTCCGAACGTGTTTTATATATTCGTACCATCATGGATGAATTGACCCGTATTGCATCTCACTTACTGGGCTGGGCTTCGATGTGTATGGATATGGGAGCATTGACAGCTTTTATATATGGAATGCGGGACAGGGAAAAAATCATTGATATTTTCGAAGCTACCTGTGGTGCCAGACTGATTATGAATTATAATGTGATAGGAGGAGTAATGTATGATCTTCATCCTGACTTCCAAAAGCAGGTAAAGGAGTTTATTCCTTACATGCGTAAAATGATGAAAGAATACCATCAGATATTCACAGGAAATATAATTGCTTCCGAACGTATGCACAACATTGGTATGCTTACTAAAAAGAAAGCAATTGCATACGGAGTAACCGGACCTTCCGGACGTGCTTCCGGTTTCAGTTGTGATGTCCGTAAACATAAACCATACGGAGTATATGACAAAGTAAACTTCTCCGAAATGCTGAGAGAAGAAGGGGATGCATTTGCACGTTATATGCTGCGTCTTGATGAAATCATGGAATCTTTGAATATACTGGAACAATTGATTGATAATATTCCGGAAGGATCCATCCAGACGAAAATAAAACCGATTATCCGTATTCCGGAAGGAGAATATTTTCAGGCAGTGGAAGCTGCCCGGGGGCTTTTCGGTGTATATATTTGCAGCAAAGGGGACAAATCACCTTACAGACTAAAGTTCCGTTCTCCGGGATTGCCATTGATTTCTATTGTTAATCTGATTGCCAGAGAGGAAAAAATTGCTGACCTGATCGCCATAGGAGGTTCACTGGACTATGTAGTTCCGGATATAGACAGATAAATAATACTCAATTTTAACATTCATAATTTCATATATGTTTGACTTTAAAATAGTAACAGATTGGATTGATCAGACACTACGATCTTATTTACCGGATTTCGGAGTTCTGGTAATAGAACTTATTCTGGTTGGGATTGCCCTGCTGGCGGCTTATGCTGTCTTTGCTATTATTCTGATCTGGTTTGAACGGAAAATATGTGCCTGGTTTCAGTGTCGTCTGGGGCCGAATAGGGTAGGAGGGCGCTGGGGACTTTTACAAACGGTAGCTGATACTATTAAAATATTAGTAAAAGAGTTGATCCCGATCAATCATATCGATAAGTTTTTGTTCTATCTGGCTCCTTTCATTGTTATTCTGGGATCTATGTTATCTTTCGGAGCCTTACCTTTCGGAAAGGGTTTACACGCGATTGACTTTAATATAGGCGTCTTTTATTTTATTGCCGTATCCTCTCTTGGAGTGTTAGGGGTATTACTGGCCGGTTGGTCAAGCAACAATAAATTTTCTATGATCGGGGCCATGCGAAGCGGCGCCCAGATGGTAAGTTATGAACTTTCTATAGGGCTTTCGTTATTAACAATGGTTATCTTCGCAGGTACCATGCAGGTCTCCCAGCTAGTAAATCAACAAGCGGACATGTGGTTTATTTTTAAAGGTCATATTCCGGCCTTCATAGCTTTTGTTATTTATCTGATTGCCGGACATGCAGAAACAAGCCGTGGTCCTTTTGACTTACCGGAAGCCGAATCTGAACTTACCGCAGGATACCACACCGAATATTCGGGCATCCAGTTCGGATTCTATTATCTGGCAGAATACCTTAATATGTTTATTATTGCCGCTATCGCAACCACCATATTTTTGGGTGGATGGCAACCTTTCCACATTCCCGGTTGGGATGGTTTCAATCAGGTAATGGATTATATTCCTACTCCTCTCTGGTTTATCGGAAAAACGTTCTTTTGTATTTTCCTTTCTTTATGGGTACGTTGGACATTTCCCCGTCTGAGGATTGATCAGTTATTGCGTCTGGAATGGAAATATCTGCTGCCTCTTAATTTATTAAATATCCTGCTAATGGCTTTAGTAGTAATATCAGGATGGCACTTTTGAAACATAATGTATAAAGAAATTTGAAATATTTATATCGATGAGCAGTTTCGCAGCATATATAAAATCATGGTTTACAGGATTAGGTTCTCTCCTTACCGGATTGAAAGTTTCCATGACGAACTTTCTCCGGCCGAAAGTAACCGAATGTTACCCGGAAAACAGAGCTACCCTGAAAATGCCGGCTCGCTTTAAAGGTGAATTGATAATGCCTCATGATGCAAATAATGAGCATAATTGTACAGCCTGTGGTATTTGTCAGATGAATTGCCCGAACAATACTATTAAAGTGATTACCGACACCATTGAAACAGAAGAGGGAAAAAAGAAGAAAATACTGAAAAGTTATATTTATAAGTTGGGACAATGTTCCTTCTGTAGCATGTGTGTAAATACATGTCCTTTCAATGCTATCACTTTCGCGCCTACTTATGAGAATGCGTTGTTTACCCGTTCAAAATTAATTCATCAGTTAAATAACGAAGGATCCCGTTTAAAAGAGAAGAAGAAAAAGGAAGAAGCTGCTTCCTGAATTGAATAGTAAATTTAGTATACTTCTTTGATATGAAGTATTTATGAAAAAATATATATGGAAATAACTGTTTCACAAGTAATTTTTGGAATTTTAGCCGTAATTATCGTAGCTTTTTCCATACTGACCGTTACTACAAGACGAATATTACGATCAGCCACTTTTCTTTTATTTGTATTACTGGCAACGGCCGGAGTATATTTCCTGCTGGATTACCATTTTCTGGCAGCCGTACAGATAACCGTTTATGCAGGTGGTATACTGGTACTTTTTGTCTTTTCCATTTTCCTTACCAGTCATGCCGGCGATAAACTTCCGAAAGCTTCTCTTAAAAAGATGATTGCCGGTCTTATGGCAGCTATTACCGGAGGTGCCGTTTGCTTGTTTGTTATCCTGAAAAACGGACTAAGAGTTACAGAAGCTGTAACCGGAGGGGAAATTGATATGAAACAGATCGGCTATGCATTGATGGGTACAGGAAAATATCAGTACCTGTTACCTTTTGAGGCAGTCAGTATTTTATTACTGGCATGTATTATCGGTGGAATTTTAATAGCAAGAAAAAGATAAAAGATTATGGACGTTCCGATGGAATTATATCTGGTTGTAAGCACCGTTATGTTTTTTGCAGGTGTATACGGATTTATTGCCCGCAAAAATATGCTTACTATCCTTATCTCTTTAGAATTGGTTTTGAATGCTGTTGATATCAATTTTGTTATCTTCAACCGTTTTCTTTATCCTCAGCAAATGGAGGGTATGATTTTCACATTGTTTGCAATAGCCGTTTCTGCTGCGGAAACAGCTATAGCGATTGCCATTATTATTAATATATACCGCAATCTGCAGAATATAGATGTTAAGAAACTAAGTGAATTGAAAAATTAAATAACTAAAAGATAAAACTGCAAACAAGGATAAATAACCCGGTTTGAATTTTTATCTTATAACTTTAATTTAAGTTTATGGAATACAGTCTGGTTATCATATTGGTGCCCTTATTTATGTTCTTACTGCTGGGGCTGGCAGGAAAAAAGATGCAGCCTAAAATGGCCGGGATTCTTGGAACATTAGGATTGGCAGTTATTACATGTCTTTCCTATTATATCGCCTACCAGTATTTTTTCGTTTTAGGAAAAGCGGATGGCGTTTACCAGCAGCTCAGGCCATTCGATATCTCATGGCTTAAGTTTACAGAAACACTGGTGGTTCATTTAGGAATATTATTGGATCCGATCTCTGTGATGATGCTGGTAGTCATTACGACGGTATCTCTGATGGTACATCTTTACAGCCTGGGTTATATGAAAGGAGAAAAGGGTTTTCAGCGTTATTATGCTTTCCTTTCTTTATTCTCTTTTTCGATGCTGGGTCTGGTGGTAGCCAATAATATTTTTCAGATGTATATATTCTGGGAGCTTGTAGGAGTATCTTCTTATTCACTTATCGGATTCTATTATACCAAACCTTCCGCTGTTGCGGCCGCTAAAAAAGCATTTATCGTAACACGATTTGCAGATTTAGGATTCCTTATAGGTATTTTATTCCTTTCTTATTATACCAACACGTTTGATTTTTCTCTTTTAACTGCAAATAACGCCTCTCTGGTGGCAGAATCTGCCGGAGCCTCTTTTCTGGGATTATCCGTGTTTACATGGGCAATGGCTCTTATATTTATAGGGGGAGCAGGAAAATCAGCTATGTTACCGTTGCATATCTGGTTACCGGATGCTATGGAAGGTCCTACTCCCGTATCTGCTCTGATCCATGCTGCCACTATGGTAGTAGCGGGTGTATACCTGGTAGCAAGATTATTTCCTGTTTATTATTTTATTACCCCGGAAGTACTGACCGGGATTGCCTACGTTGGGGCTGCAACGTCTTTATTTGCAGCAATTGTGGCCTGCACACAAACAGATATTAAACGCGTACTGGCATTTTCTACTATTTCCCAGATCGCTTATATGATGGTAGCGTTGGGAGTATCCGGATATGGTGGACATGATGGTCTGGGATATATGTCTTCTATGTTCCATTTATTTACCCATGCATTCTTTAAAGCATTATTGTTTTTAGGTGCCGGAGCTGTTATTCATGCTGTCCATAGTAATGAAATGAAAGACATGGGCGGATTGCGGAAATATTTACCGATTACGCATATTACTTTTTTAATTGCTTGTCTGGCAATTGCGGGAATTCCTCCGTTTTCCGGTTTCTTTAGTAAAGATGAAATCATGGTGGTCGCTTTCCACAGTAATAAAATGATTTTTGCATGCCAGTTTCTGGTTGCGGGATTAACAGCATTTTATATGTTCCGTTTGTATTATAATATTTTCTGGGGCAAAGAAAGAGAATTTCATCATAAACCGCATGAAGCAGGAGCTGTAATGACCATTCCTTTAATTTTCCTGGCAGTGTTAAGTATTGTAACAGGATTTATTCCTTTTTCCTCTCTGGTTACCAGCGATGGAGCAGCTTTTCCTCAGCATATAGAATGGAGTATTGCTATTCCTTCTATTCTGGTAGCGCTTATAGGTATCGGAACCGCTACCTGGGTTTATAAGAACGGAAGTGATGTCTCAGATAAGATCGTTGCAAAATTAGGTGTTCTGTATACATGGGCTTATCATAAATTCTATTTTGATGAGTTATATATGTTCGTAACAAAAAACATTATTTTCCGTCGTATCTGTACACCGATTGCCTGGTTTGACAAGAATGTCGTAGATGGTTTTATGAATTTCCAGGCTTTCTGGGTATACCGTGTATCAAGTAGTATAAAAGGATTACAATCCGGAAATGTACAGCAATATGTATGGGTATTTGTAATGAGCGCTATTATAATTGCCAGTCTGGTTATTTTCCTTTAAAAGAAGATATAATCTTTAAATAAAAAGAAAAGCTATTCGTTTATCGAATAGCTTTTTCATTTATATTATTAATACTAGGTTCAAAGGAAAACAACTACGCTATTGGAGATTTTCAAAATATACTTTTATATCTTCTTTGTTCAGCCTTTGTTTCAACCATTCTTTTATTTTTCCTTCATCGCCGGCAGAAATTCTTCTGTTAACTGCAAATGTAACAATGTCTGTTTTATCCGTCTGATGTAAAGAGTCTACAGGATAGATAATTGTTTCCGAGTAAGAACATTTCCGAATGGAAGGAAATAACGGTTGAATTTCCTGTAACAATACTTTTCCCAGTGTAATCCTATCCTGAATGCTATCCAGGCTATATTGTTGTACTTTTACTTCTTCATTTAAACGGGTAATCTCCTGTTTTAATAAATCTTCTTCTACTTTTGCCTTAGTTTGTGTTATCTTAAGATTTGTATCAGTGGTTAATCCTTGTTGAATTTCTATCTCTGCATTTGGTAAGGAAAAAAGAGAAGCAAGGACAGAAATTGAATCTTTATCCGCTTCTGTCAGCGAAGACCCTCCATAAATCAGAATAATACGTTTCTTTGCAGGATAAACTTCATTTTTTAATAAATAATTTCCTTTATATATACTCACACGTTGCGTAAACCTTTCCGCATTGGCTCTGAATGCTTCTTCCTGTGTCAGCTTATGCCCAAGATAAATACTGGGTAAAATGGTAATAATAATAATTGTCCAGATAATACGGTTTATTTTATGTTTTTTTTCTTCGTTGATATTGGAAGAACGGATGGGAAATTTCAGTGCCTGAGAGACAATAACAGCGGCAAAAGCAATACATACAGCATTAATTGTAAAAAGATAAAAAGCACCAAAGAAAAATGAGAACTGGCTGGTAGCCAATCCATATCCGGCAGTACATAAAGGCGGCATCAGTGCCGTGGCAATTGCTACTCCCGGAATTACATTTCCTTTTTGTTTACTGCTGATTGCTATAATCCCGGCAACACCCCCGAATAATGCAACAAGCACGTCATATATAGTAGGACTTGTCCGTGCCAATAGTTCAGAATAGGCAACAGAAACAGGAGTAATAGAAAAATACAGCGTGGAAGCAATAAGGCTGGCTCCTACAGCAAAAAGTAAATTTTTAAGAGCCTGTCTGAATAAACCCATATCATATATGGCAATACTATATCCCATACCGGTAATAGGTCCCATAAGAGGAGAAATCAACATCGCCCCGATAATCATAGCGGAAGAATTAATATTGAGCCCAACGCATGCTATTAGAATAGCCAACACTAATACCCATAGGTTTGTACCTCTAAACCTTATCCCCTGAATTATTGAATCATGAATTTCGTCAAAATCCTCTATCTGTCCGCGGAGAGTGATATAGTTGAATAGTTTCTGAAACATAAAGTTTACTTTACAAAATCTAACCACAAAGGAAATAAAAATTTAAACAATATACCATGATTTTATATAAAAGAATAGTAGAAAAAAAGGAAAAACCATGTAGATTTTTCCTTTATCAATATCCATATTTTCTTTATTAAAACAGGAGTCGGAATTATTAGGAAGAAGATGCTGAGATTGCTTTTTCCTTTTCCAGATTTTCTTTTCTCACGATTTCCATGGCTTTTTTAATTGCTTCTTCTTTAGCCATTCGTAGTAACTTATCTTTGTTTTTCTGCTTGGCTTTCTCGGAAATTATTGCCAGTTCCTCCAACCCGATCTCGTAAGAGATATAGAAACCACGGCAACGATTGGAAATCATATTCATGCCCCAATTATACTGAAGTTCTTTGATAAGTTTATCAAAATTATATCTTTTGAAATATTTTTCCTGAAAAGGAGATTTTTTATCCAGACTTTTAAGAGCTGCATAATTATTATATCCGAACATGCGGGCATGGATAAGAAACTTGTTGGTCTTACAATATGTTTTACTTCCCAGGATGCTTTTAGTAGCACAGAAACCACAAAAAGAGGCTATTTCAAATTCTGTCTTTTTATTCTTATAATAATCAAAAACAATATCTTTACTTATACTGGCTTTGGCTATTTTAGTACCAAACTCTTCATACAAAGTATAGCCATTATTCAAAGAATAACGCACATTTCCCAATTCTATCTCATAAAATTCAGCAGCTTTTTGCATAGCTTCCATATCAGAATCGCATTCCTTTTCATATTTCAGAGAATGTACATAAATAGCATAATCAAAAATATTATTACATATTTTTTGAATATCACTAAAAGCCCCTTCCATAAATTCAATCGGAAATGTGAGAAATTTCGAATCACTCATGCTATAGATACTTTAACCACTATAAAAAAGATACCTCGAATTAATAAAGAGATTTTGTTTTCAAATATAAAAAAAATATTTAAAGCCATATAATTTTTATTTAATATTTTGAGTATTTAATGCATTAAAGACTCAGGATAAATAGATAAAAATATGTTAACTAGGCTGTCTCCTTCCAAAAAACAGAAAGTATTTTATTCCATTCTACAGCAATAATAAAGAAAAAATTATACGAAATCCGAAAAAGAACATTTTATAACTTAAAGCCTATCTAAAACTAATTGAATTAATTTTTGAATGCTACCTGTATATTTTATATCCGAACCTTTATTTACCCGATTTGCAATTATCGTACAAACAGTCATTGCTTTATGTCCCATAAGCAATGCTAAACCCGCAATGGCAGAACTTTCCATTTCATAGTTGGTAATTTTATATCCGTTGTATTCAAACGCTGTTATTCGCCGGTTTAAATCAGGATCATTTAATCTTACTCTTAATTCTCTTCCCTGGGGACCATAAAAACCATTTGCAGAAATTGTAACGCCTCGTATCATATCATTTTTCCCAATGCGTTCGATAAGTTCCGGATTTGCACTTACGACATAGGGAGCTGCATGCCTGGAATCATAATTAGTCTGGAAAATAAATTCTTTTTCAAACGCCAGGTCACATACATTGTTTCTATTGGCATAATAATTAAGCACTCCATCAAATCCGATAGATTTCCGGGAAATAACATACGCTCCCAATGGAGTATAATCCTGAAGACCTCCGGATGTGCCGATTCGTACAATATTCAGGGAAGTGAAAGTCATTTTTTCCGTACGTGTATTAAAATCAATATTAACCAGAGCGTCCAGCTCGTTCATGACAATATCGATATTATCCGTACCGATTCCTGTAGATATAACAGAAATACGCTTCCCTTTATATTTTCCTGTGATGGTTCTGAATTCCCGGTTTTCTATCCTGCATTCAATTTCATCAAAAAAAGAAGCAACCAGTTCTACTCTCCCGGGATCACCGACAAGGATAATATCTTTCGCCAGTTGTTCCGGTGTTAAATGCAAATGAAAAACACTCCCGTCTTCATTAATAATCAGCTCGGATGTCGGAAAATATCTCATAACAAATAAACTTCAGATTAATAGTTAAGTATATAAATAAAAAACAGTTGTTCTTTTCGGAAGAACAACTGTTTTGCCAAATCTTATAAGCCTACTTCGTTTTTTTAGAAGAGGAATCAGAAGGAGGATTATTACCAGACGATGCAGGACGGGCAATAGATTCCCTCATAGAAGTATCTGCTTCAATATTTTTCATTTTATAATAATCCATAATTCCCAGATTTCCACTTCTGAAAGCCTCTGCCATTGCTTTAGGCACCTCTGCTTCCGCTTCAATCACTTTAGCTCTTGCTTCCTGAGCTTTAGCTTTCATTTCCTGTTCGGAAGCTACCGCCATGGCTCTTCTTTCCTCTGCTTTCGCCTGTGCGATATTTTTATCAGCCTGAGCCTGATCAATCTGCAGTTCTGCTCCGATATTTTTACCGATATCAATATCAGCAATATCAATAGAAAGGATTTCAAAAGCAGTACCGGCATCCAATCCTTTACTTAATACCAATTTGGAAATAGAATCCGGATTTTCCAATACCTGCTTGTGGCTCTGAGATGAACCGATAGAAGAAACGATACCTTCTCCGACACGAGCTAAAATTGTTTCTTCACCAGCCCCTCCGACAAGGCGTTTAATATTTGCTCTTACGGTCACACGGGCTTTTGCAATTAACTGAATACCATCCTTCGCAACAGCTGCAACAGGAGGGGTATCAATTACAATAGGGTTTACAGACATTTGAACAGCATCAAAAACATCCCGGCCCGCCAGATCGATGGCTGTTGCCATCTGGAAAGTAAGCTCAATGTTTGCTTTATTTGCGGAAACAAGTGCATGTACCACTTTTTCTACATGGCCTCCGGCCAGGTAGTGGGCTTCCAATCCGTCACGGGTAATGTCTTTCAGCCCGGCCTTATGAGCTTCGATCATACCTCTGACAATTACCTGCGGAGGTACTTTTCTTATCCTCATCAGGAATAATTGTACAAGGGAAATATTAACTCCCGATACTTTTGCCGACATCCATAAAAGGAAAGGCACATAATAAAAGAAAATAGCTAGTAAGATGACTGCCAGAATCAGCAATGCGACAAGTCCCAATTCCATAATAAATTAATTTATTAAATTTTACGACATCAAATATAATAAAAATTTATTTAGTATTATTACCAAATTGAAAAATGTACATATCGTTTTGGATTTTCCTGCAGATCCAAAAGAAGTGAATTGGCACTTTCCACTGTATTGGTCAGATTATCGTATAATGTACGGTCATTCAACAATAATCCCAATGAACTTTCCGGATTATTCAACTGAAAGGTCATGGTTTCAAGATTTTTAATCGAACGGTCAACCGCAGCCATCGTTTGTTGAAAATCTATTTCTTTCAAATTTCCACTTACTTCCGCAAAATCAGCCGAAACAGTATTCAGATTGCCGGTAATTGCCGGTAAATCCCTGTTCATAACGGCAGCTAACTGACGGGTAGACTGTTCAAGATTCATGGTAGTCAGATTAATATGATCTAATGACTGATGCAGTGCTGGATTACCTACCAAGGCCTGTAAACTATATAAAATAGTGTCAATTCTTGGAATCAGGACATCCAACTGCGGAAGAATATCTTCTGTCACCTTATCCATTAACCCGAATGGCTTTACTCCCGGTAGCGTATCTCCGATATTTATATACGTGGAAGATGTTTTGTCAAGTTTCAGGTTTATGGAAACATCTCCCAACAAACTGGTTTCCATCGAAGCAGACGTTCCTTTAGGGAGCTTCAACCAACTATCCAGACTTAACTCAACCGTGATGTGTCCCGGACGGTTAAAATCATAATCCAATGCATTCACCACCCCGACTTTATATCCATCCAGAAATACCGGTGTAGAAACTGTCATACCGGACACATCTGAAAACACTACATGGTAGTAATTAGCAGGTTTTAATATATTAATACCTTTCAGATAATTCACTGCAAAATACAGCAATATTCCGCTTACGATAGTTGCAATAGCAATCTTTACTTCTTTACTCTGATATTTTTTCATGTAAGAAAATATATTATACGTCCAGTTATCTATTTTTCAGAAATTTACTTTCCGGAAGGATATATGCCCACTCGTTTTCCGTCCTCAAAAATAACAATAAATGCGTCATTAAAAAGTTTTTTTGCTTCCGCATGCTTCTTTTTAATTTCTTCCACATTTGAGGTATTTCCATAGGTATATTTATATAATCCGTTCTCTACATAATGTCCTACAGGAGAAAGTCCTTTGAATTTAGGTGAATTAGCAGGAAGTTTTGTATCTGATAGCAAAAACTGTACCCGGTAAGTTGTCTTCTTTTTCTGTCCCTGTGTCGTTTTTTGTTTATTATTCTGCGTTTTGGAGGCAGTTGTTGTCGTTTTTTGCTGGTTGGTTGAACTTTTGGTATTTTTAAATCCCTGATCACTGGCTTTCTTATAATTTGCAAACCCCGTATAAATAGCCTTCGAAATAGCTTTTTGTCCGGCAACCGAATTCATATATTTTTCTTCACTTTCATTGCTTATATAACCTATTTCCACCAATACAGCCGGCATACGTGTATATTTCAGCACAACAAAACGAGCTTGCTTTACCCCTTTATCAATTCGTTTTCCTTTTTTAAATGCTTTCTGTATTTCGGTAGCCAGTAAACGGTTCTTTTCTACGGTAGCATTGTTTTTCTGAGAAGAAGTATCTTTCAATTTACTATCCTGTCCGGCATTTTCTCTTCTTGCAACTTCCTGCGCTTCTTTTCCGGATGGAATTCCATAAATATAAGTTTCTGTACCTTTCATCTTTTTATTTTCCATAGCATTTGCATGGATAGAAATAAAAAGATCTGCTTTTGACCTGTTGGCTAATTCTGCCCGTTCTAAAGGTTTAAGGGCTTTATCCGTAGTACGTGTATAAATTACTTTTACATCTTTATGGCTACTTTTAATCAAATCTCCGACTCTTTTCGCAATAGCCAGATTAAGGTCTTTTTCTTTTGAAATTTTTCCAAGCGCACCCGGATCTTTCCCTCCATGTCCCGGATCGATAACCACAACAAAAGTCTTTTTGTTACTATTGGATTGTGAATGTACAACCGGAAATAACAAGATTAAAAAAAAGAATATTAAAAGTCGTCGAGATCTCATCAGTGCATCATAGAGTATCAGAATATTTTAACTGTTTTACCATCCTTTATAAAATAAGAACAGGAAATGGATAATATATTTCCTGCATCAATCCTCTTTTATATTATGAAAAACGTTTTGTACATCTTCATCCTCTTCCAGTTTATCTAACAATTTATCTAATTGTACCCTTTGTTCATCGTTTACCTCTTTTGTATCTTTCGGTATCCGTTCAAATTCCGCACTGTTTATCTCAAAACCGTTTTCCTCCAGGTATTTCTGTATTTCGGAATAAGATTTGAATTCTCCATAGAGTACAATTTCATTTTCATCCTCTACCACTTCATCCACTCCGTAATCAATCAACTCCAGTTCGATATCTTCCACATTCACATCTTCTTTTCTGTTGATATGAAACACGCATTTATGGTCAAATAAGAACTCCAGACTTCCGGAGGTCCCTAAAGAACCGCCATGTTTATTAAAATAGCTTCTTACATTCGCAACAGTACGGGTAGGATTATCAGTAGCTGTTTCTACAACAATGGCAATACCAAAAGGCCCATAGCCTTCATATACCATTTCTTTATAATCGCTTTCATCCTTGGAAGTCGCTTTCTTTATTGCACGTTCCACGTTTTCTTTAGGCATATTTTCTTTCTTTGCCTGTTGCATAAGTACCCGCAGACGTGGATTTGTATCAGGTTCGGGGCCACCTTCTTTTGCTGCAATGGTTATTTGTTTTCCCAGTTTTGTAAAAACACGTGCCATGTTTCCCCACCGTTTCAACTTTGTAGCTTTTCTGTATTCAAACGCTCGTCCCATATATTTTAATATCTTATCAGTAAGTTTATTTTTTTGACACGCAAATGTATAAAATATAGTTAAAAGTAAAAAGTAAAAAGGTAAGAGGATGAGGGAAATAATCCGACTTTTAGGTGTTATTTCATACTTTTTATCTCTTGTTTTACAATATTTAATATTTTAGTATAATAATAAAAGGTATTTTTTAACTGATGTGGCTCATAAGCTACATTGGAAAGAATAGTTACTCCGGTCTTTTTTTCCGGGAAATAAAAATTCATGGAAACGAATCCGGGAGCAAAGCCGGTTTGTCCGACCTGAAGAATATCATCTTCTTTTGTTACGGTTACTCCATATCCATACTCTGTCTTTCCGAATACCGGATGCTGCCTTACGGCTCTTTCCCAAGGAGTAATCATCAATTCATAAGCCGGTTGTTTTAAAAGTTCTTTTCCGAACAGACATTCATTCCACAAAGCCAGATCGTGTACTGTAGAAACGAATCCTCCGGCTGAAATATACGGAATTTTCTCATTTACATGAACCAATTCACCCTCCACAGTCTCTTCATATCCTTTTACTTTAAGTACGCAATCGCCAGAATCCGGATGGCAGGAGTTATGCATACCACATTTTTCAAATAACTCTTCAGATAAGTCTATAAATGTCTTGCCAGTAACAGTTTCCAATATCCTTGCCAATAATTCATATCCTATTTGCGAATACTCATATCCGGTACCGGGAGGAAACCGTAATGGCTTATCAACTTTCAGAATACCGTGTGTGTGCGTCAATAGATGGTGAATGGTGACCTCTTTTTTCCAGGATTGGGATAATAACCAAGGCAGATAATTTTTTTCAATAGGAATATTCAACTGAATAGTTTGTTTTTCATATTCCTGTAATATTAATACTGCTGTTATCTGTTTACTAATTGAACCTATTACAAAACAATCATCCAATGAAAGTTCTGTCTTATTTTCAAAATCAGTATACCCTTTTGAATATTGAAATAAAATATTGCCATCCTGTACAATCAGGATATTTCCATTAAAAGGCTTTTGTTCACATGTATACAACAAAGAATCTATTTTTGTCTGTAAGCTATTTCCACAAAAAGCAGGGAAAGAAAAAAATATTACCCATAGGTAAACCGGTATTTTTTTGATCATAATGAAAGATGACAAATCAATCGGATGTATTTCTTAATAATTCATAATATATAAAATTACAAATGAGTAATTTATACTATGAAAAAAGGTGCCTTTCTCCAGACACCTTTTTACTTTATTCTTAAAAATTTTATTAACGCAACTGAGCTCCTAATTCAGATTCGAGTTTCTGCTGGATTTTCTGCATGATACCGTCAATTTGTTTATCCGTTAATGTTTTAGTTTCATCCTGAAGAACAAAGCTTACCGCATAGGATTTTTTATCTGCAGGAAGGTTCTTTCCTTCATACACATCAAACAAATAAACTTTTTTTAATAATTTCTTTTCTACAGAGAAAGCAATTTTTTCAATCCGGACAAACCGGATATTCTTATCAACCAATAATGCCAGGTCTCTTTTTACAGATGGATATCTCGATATATCAGAAAAAAATACTTTATTCTTTTTAGCTTCCTTCATCAGGATATCCCAGTTTATTTCTGCAAAATATACCGGTGTATTTTCAATATCCGCTTCTTTCAGTATTTTTTTAGATACGATACCTAATTCACACACTTTTTTACCCGCATGTGTAGTATATTGTAATCCATTGGAAAAAATCTCATTCTGAATTTCACTTACCTGAAAACGCTTACTTACACCCAGACGAGCAAAAATGTTCTCGACATACGCTTTTAGTTCATATATGGAAGACTTCTCGTCTTCATGAGCCCAACTATCAGAAAACCGATTACCGGAAACCCATATTCCCAGATGCATTTCTTCTGAATATCCGGCAAGTACTGTTTCATTTTTTTTCTCTGCATGCTTCTCCGGGTCAAAGAAATAACAGTTCCCGAATTCGTAGAACCTGAGATCCGTATTTTTTCTGTTGCGATTATAAGCAATACTTTCCAGTCCCCCGAATAAATGCGTCTGCCTCATTACACTAAGGTCTACACCCAACGGATTAATAATGGTTACACAATTCTTTGAAGGATATACCTCCGAATTTTCATAATAAGACAATTTAGTCAATGAGTTGTTCATTATTTCGGAAAATCCGCAACCGGTTAATTGTTCTGCAATTAGATTCTGTAGTTTATAAGACCGGTCTGTATCTGTCTGATAAGAAAGATTAGATTTTACATTTTCTCCTATTTCAATGTTGTTATATCCATAGATACGTAAAATATCTTCAATCACATCTACATCTCTTTTTACATCTACCCGGTAAGTAGGAACAAGCAAAGATAGCTCATCCTCTCCTTCGGAAACAATCTGTATTTCCAAAGAGGCAAGAATTTGCCGGATTGTTTCTTTTCCGATTTCTTTTCCGATTAATGAGTGAACTTTTTTTATCGACAATGTGACCGGAAAATCATTTATCTTTTCAGGATAAATATCCTGTACCTCTCCGGACACACTACCTCCGGCAAGTTCCTGAATAAGCAAGGCCGCACGTTTTAACACATACAATGTATTATTGGGGTCACATCCTCTTTCAAAACGGAAAGAAGAGTCTGTATTCAATCCATGGCGACGGGCTGTTTTACGGACCCAGGTCGGATTAAAATAAGCAGATTCAAGAAAAATATCTTTTGTCTTTTCTGTCACTCCGGATTTCAGACCACCAAATACCCCGGCAATGCACATTCCTTCCACAGCATTACAAATCATTAGGTCCTTATCCGATAGGGTACGTTCCACACCATCTAAAGTAACGAATTTACTTCCTTCCGGTAATGTTTTTACAATTACCCGTTCTCCTGTGATCTGGTTAAGGTCAAAACAGTGAAGAGGCTGTCCTGTTTCATGAAGAATATAGTTAGTAACATCTACAATATTATTGATGGGACGCAAGCCAATCAATGTCAACCGGTTTTTCAGCCAATCCGGGCTTTCTTTTACTTCTACTCCCCGGATAGTCAGCCCTGAATAACGGGGGCATCCTTCCAAACTCTCAACAGTCACCGGAATACCTCCTTCTTTTTCATTCACAATAAATGAATCAACGCAAGGCCGTTTTAATTCTCCTTTCAGATTATTTTGTTTCAGATAAGCAGCCAGATCTCGGGCAACTCCATAATGGGAAGCTGCATCAATCCTGTTTGGCGTAATATCTACTTCCAGAATATAATCGGTTTCAACCTTATAATAATCTTTTGCCGGCATCCCGACCGTCGCATCTTCAGGAAGAACAATAATGCCATCGTGACTTTTCCCGATTCCTATTTCATCTTCGGCACAAATCATTCCAAAACTTTCTTCTCCCCGGATTTTTGATTTTTTAATCACAAATTCCCCTTCATCCGAATAAAGTTTTGTTCCAACGGTAGCTACGACTACTTTTTGACCGGCTGCCACATTCGGAGCCCCACATACAATCTGTACCGGATTGCCATCGCCCAGATCCACAGTTGTGATATGAAGATGGTCAGAGTTAGGGTGGGAGATACATGTCTTCACTTCTCCGATGACCAATCCTTCCAGTCCTCCCTTGATCGTTTGAACTTCTTCAACACCACCGGTTTCCAGTCCGATGGAAGTCAAAGCTTCTGCCAGTGCATCCGGCTGTAAATCAAAATCGACAAACTCCTTGAGCCAATTGTATGAAATATTCATAGGGATATATATGTACTTTTAATATAGATTTGAAAAATAAGTTCCAAAGGTAAAAATTTTAACTGAAACTATAAAAGGTTTCCGGACAGAGAAAGGTTTTATTTTTTATTTCCAGTGAGGATAATAAAGCCACAAAGAACATAAGTAAATATATACGATCTTTGTGGCTTTATCTTTAAAATGTACTCGGTAGTAACTTATTCTTTTTTTAACGTAGAACTTTTTTTCCGGGCTGTCTTCTTTTTCTTATATGTTTTATAACTAACAATTATTACAATAACTAATAATATAAAAGCCCATAAATTCGCTAAAAACAATATTACTTCTATAAAAGCATTCCACCCTGCTTTACATGCTTCCGTCAGACGATATATGAATCCGGGCCTGTATCCCTCAATATTTTCTTCATGGGCAATTATTTCTTTTTTAACCATTTCATTTCCATAAACAGACAAATAAATAGTACTGTAATTTATCTTATCTTCCATGGTTAATTTTGCCAGCAAAGCTTCATCTGAACGACGTTTCTTTTCTGATAAAAGTTCTTCTCCTTGTATGGTTTCACGAAATCTCTTCTCCTGGTTATCAATGGCATTTTTCACCCTTTCTATTCCTTGTTTTTCCCTGTTCTGTGTAAGCTGAGTGGATAAAAGAAGCAAATGAACATCGTTAGCTTCTAATTTCCGGTAATCCAGATACTCTATCCATGGTGCGATTTCTTTCAGGGTAGCATCCAGTGCTGATACCGGGACACGAATTACCATGTCTGCTTTCAGAGTATAATAAATTAATTTTAAAGTAGAATCTTTGCTGACTTTTATATACTTGTCATAATGATAGTAACTGATAAGATCACTTTTCTGAGTGAAGCCATCATGTCGTTCCGCAATTTCCTCAATGGCATATATAGCTTGAATAACATCCTGTGTACGGAAATTCAGACAGGCAGTACGAATAAACTTTCTCAGGCTATCCTGCTTCCCGGGAATTGCTACCGAAGAAGAAATGATATCTTTCATATCCACAACTTCCATACCTACCGATGCGGAAGAAGTTTCCGGAGAAGAGGCTTCTATATCATATGTTACCATTTCAGGCTCTTCTCTGTCATCCGAACCACAGGAAAACAGAAATAATACAGATACCCAAAAGCAAAAAATGATTCTTTTTTTCATATATAAAATATATTAAGATTATGGAAATATGCCTGTTATAGATTTCTTAATGAAAAAAGTAAAGGTAAGAATTATAAATTAAAAAAGTCAGATTCGTTATAAGAACCTGACTTTTCTAATTATATATGTATCTGGTATGCTTTTTATTCGGAAACTACTTCAAAAGGAATTTCTACAGACACTTCTTTATGTAATTTAAGAATGGCTTTGTAGCTACCGGTTTCTTTTACCGGCTCTTTCAGAAGAATTAATTTTCTGTCTACATTATATCCGGCTTTTTCCAGACTTTCCGCAATCTGAATATTTGTTACGGATCCGAATACTTTACCGGTAGAGCTGGTTTTTGCACCAATCGTTAAAGAAACACCTTCCAGCTTAGCAGCCAGTTCCTGAGCATTACTTTTCATTTTTTCCAGTTTGTGAGCTCTCTGCTTTAAGTTCTCTGCCAATACTTTTTTAGCTGATTCTGATGCTATCACAGCTTTTCCCTGAGGGATCAGGTAATTACGTCCATATCCACTTTTTACAGTGATGATATCGTCTTTATATCCAAGATTTAAAATATCTTCTTTTAAAATTACTTCCATTGTTTAATTCCTCCCTCTTTTAATTATTTCATCATATCAGTTACATAAGGAAGCAATGCCAGATGGCGTGCTCTTTTCACAGCCTGAGCTACCCTGCGTTGAAATTTCAGAGAAGTTCCGGTAATACGACGAGGCAATATTTTTCCCTGTTCATTCAGGAATTTTTTCAGGAATTCCGGATCTTTGTAATCAATATATTTGATGCCGCTTTTTTTGAAACGGCAATATTTTTTCTTTTTCACATCCACAGTGGGAGGAGTCAGATATCTGATTTCCGATTGATTTTGTGCTGCCATAATTAGTTTTCGTTTACTTGTTCTTTTTTAGCTGATTTCATGTTACGTCTCTTTGCAGCATATTCAGCTGCATATTTATCCATGCTGAAAGTAAGGAAGCGAATAACACGCTCATCACGACGATAATTCAACTCCAACTTGGCAATAACAGTTGGTTCTGCTTTGAACTCTATCAATTGATAGAATCCGGTAGATTTTTTCTCGATGGGATAAGCAAGCTTACGCAATCCCCAATTTTCTTCATTCAAAATTTCTGCACCTTCCTGGATAAGCAGATTTTTGAATTTTTCTACCGCTTCCTTCATCTGAACATCAGATAAAACGGGAGTCAAAATGAAAACGGTTTCATACTGTTTCATAAAACTACTTTAAATTTAATGATTATTAAAATAAATCCACTTTTGGATTTCGAGGCGCAAAGGTACAAAAAATATTAAAAAGTCAAAATAGATGACTTTTATTTTAATAAATCAAACTGACCCGCGGATTTAAATTATAATATATATGTTTTATAGATATATAAAGAATAAAGTAAATATTCTTTATATACCTAATAAAGGGATTAACTTATTAAAATATTTTTATTGCTCGCCTGAATATTCTTTTGCAGAAAACGGGACGGGTATTCTATCACAAATTTATAATATATTCAAGTCGGATCTCTTGATTATGAAACTTTCAGATTTGTGGAATTTTTCCTGATAAAGAAGCCGGATAGAATTAGCCATCCTGATTTTTTCTCTTTCCGCACTTGACTTCGGGGTATTTTTTTATTATCTTTGCATGCATGGCAGACATAACAACTATACAGCTTCTTTGTATATTACATATACCTCTCTTCCTTTTTCTTGTAGGGATTAGCTGCTTTTTATTCTTTCCGGCAGAAAAAACAAAAACAGCAGGGAAACTTTTTCTTTTGAAGAAACATTGTCCAGTCATATTTTCTCGTAATGAAATAAACCTTTCACAGACAGGAAGTATAAGTAGCTTGCCTTCCGTACGCTATTTCTCCTCTCTCCCCTTTATGCAAGGGGTTTATGGTTTATTTTCAGAAAAGAAGAGGACTTCTTTTTCTTCTTTTTGCTGGAGTATACCTTTTTGTTAGCCTTTAACAGGTATTTTCCGCTTATATTTTTCCGAATAATTTTCCTTAATTTTACTTCAAAAAGCTCATCAGCTTTTGAAAAAAGCAGAGCAGCTTTTCAGAAAAGCTCATCAGCTTTTGACTCAAAGCCGATCAGCTTTTGAAAAAAGCAGCTGAGCTTTGAAAAAAAGCCGATCGGCTTTGAAAAAAAAGTCAAATTATTTTTTTCAGAAGGAAGTTTTCTTCTTTTTTCAACATAAAAGTCAATTTTGAATTCCTTTTGACTAATTTATTATTTATTAAAACAGAAGTTTTATGAAATAAAATATTAATTACAAAGTATAAGTTAACAGTAGATAGTTGAACTTATAAACCCTAATTTTATAAACAATTATGAAAATTTATAAACCTCAATTAATATAAAAAAATCCTTTAATTAAACACCACAAATAAGCTTTCAATGCATTTTCTTAATTTATCCTAATTCTTAATTCATAATCTTTCATAATTATAAAAGACTTTTTCTTAATTCAGACAAAAATAAAGATAGTACAGTTTTTGAAAGAATTTGAACCTCATAATAGTGAAAGCTTTATAAGAATTCCGAAATAATATTAAATAGTCAGTATTTATTTTTACTCTTATTCCGAATCCTTCCTTCCTCTTATTTCTTTATTCTTTTTTTGAAATAAAATAAATATCTTTGCAGTCATTAGTTATTTTAAATTGCATTTAAAATCCGATACCTGTTTATTTAAAATGAAAAGGCCAACATGCTCCTTTAACAAAAAAGAAGCTTTTGTTAATCTTTTGTTGTTTTTCATTAGTTTTAATTCTATAAAGAATCGGGAAATTACAATTATATGGGAAAAATTATTGCTTTGGCAAATCAGAAGGGAGGCGTTGGAAAAACGACAACAACTATTAATCTGGCTGCTTCACTGGCAGCTCTGGATAAAAAAGTTCTTGTTGTAGATGCTGACCCTCAGGCTAACGCATCATCAGGTTTAGGCATTGACATTAAAGGAGTAGAAGCATCTATTTATGAATGCTTTATTAATGGCGTAAATGCGTCGGATGCTGTTGTATCAACTGAAGTAGAAGGGTTAAAAATTATTCCTTCACACATCGACCTTGTGGGAGCAGAAATAGAAATGCTCAATCTTGAAAACCGAGAAAAAGTATTACGTAATATCCTGCAGGATGTAAAAGGAGACTTTGATTACATATTGATTGATTGTTCTCCTTCGCTTGGTTTAATCACAATCAACTCTCTGGCAGCAGCGGATGCTGTCATTATTCCAGTACAATGTGAATATTTTGCCCTGGAAGGAATTAGCAAATTATTACATACAATTAAAATAATAAAATCAAAGCTGAATCCTGAACTTGAAATTGAAGGGTTCTTATTAACGATGTACGATGCCCGCCTGCGGCTGGCAAATCAGATATACGAAGAAGTACACAAACATTTCCGGGAACTGGTCTTCAAAACGGTTATTCAACGGAATATTCGCTTAAGTGAAGCTCCCAGCTACGGGCAACCGGTATTACTGTATGATTCAGAATCCCGTGGTGCTTATAACCATATGCAGTTAGCACGGGAAATAATAGATAAAAACGAAAAAAATAGTTTTTGATTATGTCAAAGAAATCAGCTTTAGGAAGAGGATTAAGTGCGTTGATCGATACCGATAATATTTCTACGAAAGGATCTTCTTCTATTAATGAAATAGAACTTTCCAAAATTAAACCGAATCCCAGCCAGCCTCGTCGGGAGTTTGACGAAGAATCTCTGGCAGACCTTTCATCTTCTATCAAAGCCATTGGCATCATACAACCTATTACACTAAGGGAAATAGGAGATGAGATGTACCAGATCATTGCCGGAGAAAGGCGATACCGTGCTGCAACATTGGCTGGGCTAGAAACCATACCGGCTTATATCAAAAAAGCAGAAGATGATATGGTCATGGAAATGGCCCTTATTGAGAATATACAACGGGAAGACCTGAATGCAGTAGAAATTGCCCTGGCTTATCAGAATCTCATTGAAGTGCATGGCTTAACACAGGAAAAACTGAGTGAACGTGTCGGTAAAAAAAGGACAACTATTGCGAACTACCTTCGTCTGCTGAAATTACCTTCTCAAATACAAATCGGCCTGAAAAATAAAGAAATTGATATGGGGCACGCACGTGCATTAATCTCTATCGAAGACCCATCCGTACAACTAATGGTGTATGAACAAATACTTGAATATAATTTCTCTGTACGTAAAGTTGAAGAAATTGCCCGGGAAATAAATGAAGGGGGAGAACCGGAAGACATAAAAAAATCAGGAAAGAATCCTTCTGTTTCTAAAAATAATCTCCCTGAAGAATACGAATTACTAAGGGAGCATTTATCAAATTTCTTTAATACTAAAGTGAAGTTCGCTTGTGATAAGAAAGGAAAAGGTAAAATTACGATTCCTTTTACCGACGAACAGGAATTGGAACATATAATGGGGTTATTTGATACATTAGGAAGTTAACTATTAAAAAATAATTCCTATTTTCTTTTAATATAAATTCCTGAATGTTGGAAATTGACACAATATTTCCATTTGTATTGAGTTTTACTTTTATAAAAAATAAGATTTTGAGCTTTAAGCCCATATATATAATAATAGTAATACAGTTTTTTGTTTCCTATACTGCCTATGGACAGAATGACGGAATTATATATGCCGAAAACCCGGATTCTCTGATGATGGCATCTCAGGACACCACAATCATTAATGAAATAGATACCATTCGGGCAGAACATATAATTCCTCCGCTGACTCCGGAAGAAATGGTGCTGGAAATGGAATCAGAAAAGAATGTTTTTATCCCTAACTCAACCAAAGCAGTATGGTATTCTGCTATATTTCCTGGGCTGGGGCAAATATATAATAGAAAATACTGGAAACTCCCTCTTATATATGGAGGATTTATGGGGATAACGTATGGATTAGCCTTTAATCAACGCAATTACACGGACTATTCCATTGCTTACCGGGATGCGATGAGTGATGATCCGAATGCAAATAGTTACGAAGACTTTGTACCTGGCGGATGGAGTGAACAACAAATCCGGGATGCCATGAAACGTAAGAAAGACTTTTATCGCAGATACAGAGACTTAAGTATCATTGGTATGATCGCACTGTATGCGGCATGTATGATCGATGCATATGTAGATGCAGAATTATACACGTTTGATATCTCTTCGGATCTGAGTTTTCAGATTGAACCCAGGATTGTCAATGATTCGAATAATTATTTATCCCCCGGGGGATATACGGTAGGCATACAATGCAACATTAAATTTTAGAAAAATGGTATTAAAAAAAAGAGTAACAAGAAGGGTTACCATTCCTATTTTATTAGTGAATTTTTTTCTTTCAACAACGATATTTGCGCAACAAGCTGGTTATTCAGCTGAAAAAGATACAATCCGAGATAATGATATTGTAGTACCGGAAATGTTGAATTCCGAGATAGATCTTTCTTTGGTTTCCTGGTTCGGTGAAAAGTTATTGCAGGAAATCGATTGCTCCAACCAGACATTCGGTACTGCACCGGTGACAGACCAGGATTATATTGACAGACTGGCAAAGCTGCCTACTGTGATGGAAATGCCTTATAACCAGATTGTCAGATCTTATATAAATCTTTATGCTGAAAGACGCAGACAGGTAAGCTCAATGTTGGGCTTATCAAAATTTTACTTCCCGATCTTTGAAGAAGAACTGGCAAAAAACGGTATGCCTATCGAATTAAAATATCTGCCGATTATTGAATCTGCCTTAAATCCTGTAGCATTATCGCGTGCCGGAGCTTCCGGTTTATGGCAGTTTATGTATTCTACCGGAAAAATCTATGACTTAGAAGTAGATAGTTTTATGGATGAGCGTCGGGACCCGATCAAATCAACAAAATCAGCAGTGAGATACCTGAATGACCTGTATGGTATCTATCAGGACTGGCATTTGGCTATCGCAGCTTATAACTGCGGGCCGGGAAATGTAAACAAAGCCATCAGAAGAGCAAACGGAAAAAAAGATTACTGGGCAATTTATAATTTCCTGCCAAAGGAAACCAGAGGATATGTGCCGGCTTTTATTGCAGCAACCTATATTATGAATTATTACAACGACCATCAGATCTGCCCGGCTGCAACAAAGCTTTCATTAGTAACAGATACGGTCCATGTAGACAAAATGATGCATTTTGAACAGATTGCGCAGATATTGGCCGTTTCGGTAGAAGATATCCGGGCTTTAAATCCTCAGTATAAACTGGATATCATCCCGGGAAATGTGTCCAGACAGGTATTAAGATTACCAATGGAAGCAGCCCTGGCATTTCATTGCAACAGTGACTCCATTTGTTCTTACCGTGCAGATGATTTTCTTGTAAATTCCAGACGTACAGTAGATGTGGGAGGGGTTTACTCATCATCCGGAAACAATAAACTGGTTACACACCGGGTAAAAAAGGGTGAAACTATGGCCAGAGTTGCTAACCGGTATGGAGTTACAGTAGCAGAAGTAAAAAAATGGAACAAGTTAAAGAGTAATACTTTAAAGGTCGGACAACGCCTGAAGATATATACTCCTGTATCCGACTCTTCCCATAATGTTGCTCAGAATACAAATTCGACTTCTTCCCAGGGAGGAAATACGGATACCGAGAATAAATCCATTGCGGAACTGGCATTAAACTCTTCGCCTGGCGGACAAAATAGTAATACAGAAGCTTCATCGTCTGCAACAACCGCTCCGGCTTCAAAAAGTACTGCTTCGGCAACGAAAGCAGCAACGAAAAGCTACCGTGTAAAAAAAGGGGATACGTTGTCCGGCATTTCCAAAAAGATGGGAGTGTCTGTTGATAAGATAAAAAGAGCAAACAATATATCGGATTCTAAAATCAGAATAGGACAGGTATTAAAAATTCCACAGGGATAAATCTCTATAGAAATGAAAACGCCTTATTTATTTCTGAACTTTAGATATACATGATTGTTTTTTAAATACAATATCTTTTCCGACTTTATGATTACAACAAAGGTTTCACTGACAGAAGAGGAGCAACAGGAGCTTATAGACAATGAGTTTCAGGCTTTGGTAGACGACTATATGAAAACCAAGCACAGGCAAAAGGTAGAAAAAATAACAAAAGCTTTTACTTTTGCCAAGCAGGCTCATAAAGGAATCAAGCGTCTTTCCGGAGTACCTTATATCATGCATCCTCTTGCTGTAGCCCGTATTGTAGTAAACGAGATCGGTCTTGGTTCAACTTCTATTTGCGCAGCTTTACTTCACGATGTGGTAGAAGATACGGAATATACTGTTGAAGATATTAAAAATGTTTTCGGAGAAAAAATAGCACAGATTGTAGATGGGCTGACTAAAATATCCGGAGGTATCTTTGCTGACAAAGCAACTTCCCAAACAGAGAATTTCCGGAAATTACTCCTTACCATGTCAGAGGATATCCGTGTGGTTTTGATTAAAATGGCAGACAGGCTGCATAATATGCGTACGCTTGACTCCATGCTACCGAATAAACAATACAAAATTGCAGGAGAAACCCTCTATATTTATGCTCCACTGGCTCATCGTCTGGGATTATTTTCTATTAAAACGGAATTAGAGGATTTGAGTTTTAAATATGAACATCCGAAACGATATGAAGCTATCCGGAAAAAAATAGAAGCAACGGCCGTTACCAGAAACCAGCTTTATAAAGAATTTGCTACTCCTTTAAGGCAAAAGCTGGATGAAATGGGGATTCAATATGATATGAAAAACAGGGTAAAATCTATTTACTCTATTTCTACTAAAATGCAAACAAAGAATATTCCCTTTGAAGAGGTATATGATCTTTTTGCAGTTCGTATTGTATTTACACCTACTCCGGAACAGGATGAAAAAACAGAATGTTGGCGCATATATACTGCCGTCACTAATATATACCGGTTGCATCCGGAAAGAATAAGAGACTGGGTAAGCCGTCCTAAGGCAAATGGCTATCAGGCCCTGCATCTTACAGTGATGGGGCCCAACGGTCAATGGATTGAAGTTCAGATTCGCAGTGAAAGAATGAACGAAATTGCCGAACGTGGATGGGCTGCCCACTGGAAATATAAAGTAGGAGAAGACACACCTCTTGACGAAGATGGCCAATTAGATAAATGGCTGAAAGAGATTAAAACAATACTGGAAGATCCGGGACCACAGGGAATTGATATGCTGGATGCCTTGAAAATGAATCTTTTTTCTTCCGAAATATTTGTCTTCACACCTAAAGGAGATATAAAAACCCTTCCCCAGAATGCTACCGTATTGGATTTTGCTTTCTCTCTTCATACTGACCTCGGATTCCGTTGTATCGGAGCAAAAATAAATCACCGGCTTGTTCCCATCAGCCATAAACTGCAAAGTGGGGATCAGGTAGAAATACTGATATCCAAATCCCAGAAACCGAAAGAAGAGTGGTTTAACTTTGTTACCACAGGAACTGCTCATGCTAAAATAAAAGAATATCTTCGCAAAGAAAGAAGGAATTATATTAAAAAGGGACAAAAAATAACCTTGGATTTTATAGAAGAATTAAAAAATTCAAATACAACTATTTCTGATGACAGGCTTATTCATTTTTTTAATTACCAGGATAAGGAAAATTTCTTTTATCATGTAGGAGTAGGAGATATTGTTCTTAGTGAAAATACAAAAAAATTATTTGTTGAAAATTCCGGGAATATTATCATGAGGTATCTGAGAAGATTCGGTACCAATAATAAAAATATAACCCGGCAACTCCCACCGACACCTCCGAAGCCAGAAAAAAAAGAAGAATACAACCAGGAAGAACTGGTTCTTAATAAGAAAAAACCCTTTATTCTGGATGAAGAATCTTATAACCGGACTTTTGTTTTTGCCAAATGCTGTAATCCGATTCCAGGCGATGATGCTGTTGGCTATCTGGAAAACAAAAAAATACTGATTGTTCATATGCGTTCCTGTCCTGTTGTAATAAGACTGAAAAGTACCTATGGAGAACGTATCTTTTCCGTAGAATGGAAAATGCCAAAAAGTATTTATTTCAAAGCAATGATTGAAATAAGAGGGATTGACAGTGTAGGTATTTTAAATAAAGTGACTCAGGTAATTTCCAATCAGGATATTAATATCCAGAAGATCAATACGGAAACAACAGATGGTATTTTTGAAGGAAGAATTGAAATCCTTGTACATAATGCTTCCGAAGTAGAAGATTTGTGCGGAAGTTTATTAAAAATAAAAGATATAGAATCCGCAGTAAGATATTTGGAGTAGAAAATTATTATATAAGTCTTTAATAAATAAAGAAATGGGAAAATATTTTTTATTCGTGTTATTGGTTATACTTGTTGTTCCGGTAGCATATACCCAGCATAATACAACAATGGTTGACAGTATTACAACCAATTCAGCAGGTGGAAAAGTAGAGATTTACCAAGATCCGGGGATTACAAACTTATTGGGAAAAATCAATACATCCGATGCACCTCTGAAAAATAAAAAAGTAACAAATAGGAAAGGGTTCAGAATTCAGGCTTATTCCGGAAGCCAGCAAACAGTAGCAAAAACGGAAGTATATGAACGGGAAAAAAGATTCAGAGGCCGCTTTCCTGAATATGCCACCTATGTTACTTATAATTCACCGTTCTGGAAATTAAGAGTAGGAGACTTTGCAGACCAGTATGATGCGGAAGAAGCATTAAGAGCAATAAAAAATGCTTTTCCTCAATACAGTAATGAGTTATATATTGTTTCGGATAATGTCAGAATATCCGAATAACTCTTTTGCTATTTTCATTTTAATTTAAAATACTTTTTACATTGGAAGATCAGGAGAAAATAGAGCAATTAGCCTATCACTATAAAGAAATTATTCGTCTGTTAGGAGAAGATACCAACCGGGAAGGATTGTTAAAAACCCCTCACCGGGTAGCAAAATCAATGCATCATTTAACCAAAGGATATAAAGCAGATCCGGAAGCTATTTTAAGTTCTGCTAAGTTCCGGGAAGATTACCGCCAGATGGTTATTGTAAAAGACATCAGTTTCTTTTCCCTTTGTGAACATCATATGCTTCCATTTTACGGAAAAGCACATATTGCATATATTCCGAATAAATATATTACCGGATTAAGCAAAATAGCCCGTGTTGTAGATGTCTTTGCAAATCGCCTGCAAATACAGGAGCGTATGACTACGCAAATTAAGAATTGTATTAAAAAGACATTAGATCCCCTTGGAGTAATGGTTGTCATTGAAGCCGAACACATGTGCATGCAGATGAGAGGAGTAGAGAAGCAACAATCCATTACTACCACTTCTGATTTTACGGGAGTTTTTGATCAGGCAAAAACACGGGAAGAGTTTATAAGCCTGATAAACAGACAATCAAAATAAATTATTTCACCTGTTTCTTTAATTGGCAAAAGAATAACGAATGCCAATTAAAGATCCAGGTTAATTTTTCTTTTCAGTTCAAAATGCTTTCCTAAATATTTTTCTCTTACAATCTCATTAGCAGCTAATTCCTCTGCCGACCCCTGAAATAGAATCTTTCCTTCAAATAAAAGATAAGCTCTGTCGGTTATACTTAGTGTTTCATCCACATTATGATCTGTAATGAGAATACCGATATTCTTATGTTTCAGTTTTGCCACAATAGACTGAATATCCTCTACAGCAATCGGGTCAACCCCGGCAAAAGGTTCATCGAGCATAATAAATTTCGGGTCAATCGCCAGACAACGTGCAATCTCAGTTCGTCTCCTTTCCCCACCGGAAAGCTGATCACCCAGATTTTTACGTACTTTTCCCAATCCGAATTCTTCAATCAAAGTTTCCAGCTTTTCTTTCTGAAAGGCTTTTGAGGTCTTTGTCATTTCCAGCACGGCACGAATATTGTCTTCTACGGTCATTTTACGAAACACGGAGGCTTCCTGTGCCAGGTAACCGATTCCATGTTGTGCTCTTTTATACATTGGAAAATCCGTAATCTCCGTATCATTGAGAAAAATCTTCCCTTCATTCGGAGTAATTAACCCCACTGTCATATAGAAAGTAGTTGTTTTACCGGCTCCATTCGGTCCCAATAATCCAACAATTTCCCCTTGTTTTACATTTATTGATACGTGGTTGACGACGGTACGTGTACGGTATTTTTTCACCAGATCTTTGGTGCGTAATTCCATTTTGTCTTCCAAGGATGTCATTTTTATTTATATAAATACAAAGATACGGAAATTTAGTTGTGGTAAAGATAAAAAGGATGTTATTAAGTTTTTAATTGTTATAAAAATCTCTTCCTTGACTCATAAATTTAAAAATTATACCCTAACTTCATATGCATCATGTTCATATCATCATTGTCGTTAATGTCAATTTTTAAATATCTATCAAACACTATTCTAAAAAATAAGGAATGTTCTTTGCCTATAAGATAATCAAATCCGATACCTGCATATGCACCAGGAAAAATTTTTTGCATTTCATATTTTATACCAGAATTAATATGACTGGAATTTGTATCCGAATAAAAAGTTTCTTCCTTAATTATACAATAAGGATCTATTAAGAAACTCACTACAGCCCCTGCTTCTATAACCGGTCTGATGCCAGATGTTTGAAAAACATACTTACCTCCGATTTTACCAGTAAAAGAATACATTTTATAATCTGCAACTATATGCTTTGGATTTCCTTTCGAAATTCCCATATATCTACGATTAACATCTTTGATTTTTGAAAATGAAAAATCTGTCTGAACAGAAAATGCATGTGTCCAACGCGGAAATATAAAATTCATTTGAAATCCGATTGTCGGAGAATAGGTGGATGTGAAATGATCTGTTATGATACCAAACTTATATTTGAATTGTTGCATACCCAGATATATGGAATACTTTGTCTGAAAATAAGTTTTTCCTATCTCCTCATTTTCAAAAATGATACATTCTTCACCGGTATCACACATGTTATCATGATATACTTTCGTTATATGAATCATATCCTTTGGAGTAAACTTTAACTTAGCTGCGTCATATACCGCAGGATAGCAGTCTCCCAAGGCTCGGCGGACTTTATTCCGATAGGAGAGGTCCGGAATAATTTTATTGTCTTCAATTTTTTCCGGATTTTGTGTGACGTATTGCATTGTCCCATCTTCTTTTTCAAAAATAAAATAGGTGAATTCATTATCAGTATAGGAATATAAATCTACTATTCCCTGTAAAAGATATTCTAAAAAAACATGCCGAATTTCTCCATTCAAATTAATCTCCTTTGAAATATAATATTTTCCGACTTCAAATCGATAAGCCTTAATATTTACAGGGTAAAAAATACTTTCTTCCGTATATTCATTACTCTTAAACCGGCATCTTTCATAGTTGAATTTATCGGGAGCAAAATCAATAAGTCCATGAACAGTATCATTATCAGTAGTAATAATATATCCTTCTATATAATTTTGAGAATAAAGAACCGAAAAAGAAAAAAAGAGGAGAAGAAATAAAATGTGATTTTTCATGATTTTCAAAATAAAGGTTATAAATAATATATAAAACGAATCAGAAAAATTCCGATTTTATAAAAATACGATATTTTATAAGCATATTATAC
>JAJQEC010000042.1 GCA_021201815.1 Candidatus Azobacteroides sp.
GATTTCCATAATCCCGTCCAGGTTAAAGTCAAAGAGCGACATCCCGGTACGGGTGCCACTTTCATAAATGGAAAGATTCCATTTATTGTCCAGGGTAGCGGAAGGGGAGAAAACAGAAGGTAGTTTAAAGGCCTTTAACTCGCTATTATAATCGTTTCCTGCATGAAGAGCGAATGTGCCTGCAATTTCCAATTCTCCATCCCCGTCAATATCCCCGATTAACGGATAGCTACAACAAGTTATTCCTTCTTCTACATGTGAGAAAAGGAGCTGGTTATTATATACATCCCAGCCGTAAAAGACAGCATAGGAAGTAGAGGAATTATTATTAGTTGAAGCCATATAATTTATTAATACATCCACATGTCCATCCCCGTTAAAATCAGCTACACTCACCCGTCCATCCTTTTTTGCCTGGATGGTGTTTCCATACACAGTGATATCAGGAGGTGTAATGGTCTTATAAAGGGACATGCTCCATACCCCGCTGTTGTTTTCCACCTTGTAGATTTCATTTCCCACAATCAGCTCCTGAAAGCCATTCCGGTCTATATCCAGCGCAAGGGATATGCCACTTCCTTCTTTATTGTAGCCATACTGGGTACTGAATCCCTGGTTATCCGTTGGCCCTAATCCGGTTAAAAACTGCAATCCATCCAGGGAGAATATTTTGTTTCCGGTATATACCTCTATCTTCCCATCCCCATCAAAATCAGCAAAGCTGATACAAGCGGATGAAAGGGCCAGGTCTTCGGAAAGAGTTCCGGTCACCGGCTGTACCCACTGCTCATCACTTTTATACTTCAGTGTCAGGTTTGGATAGTCGTATTCAAAGGCATAGAGATATCCATCTGTATTTAATGCAGGAATTGCCCCTTTTCCATTATTAAAACGCGACAGACCAAAAAGGCAAATCATATTATAATGGAGAAAATCAGAAGTTATTCCAGCAATTGTTTTCAGATCAAATACAAGCCCGTTACTTATATCTCCGTTGGGGAATATGACTAAATTTTTAGAACTGCTTTCTCCGGAAGCAACAAGTTCCGGTAAACCTTTATTTTCCGGGTCATTAATATCATCCAGGTCTCCTAACAACCATGGACGATTCGCATTCGTAACTACCGTACTACTTTGAGGCTCACCGATAGCCCATACAAACCCTTCCGGGTCCACATGGCAGACATCCTCCACCATGTTATCGGGCTTTGTTCCCGGATGCAGGTAAATGGTTGCCACATTGGAATCCTCCCCGCTGCAACTGATTTTGTACCGGAAGGAATCCTCCCGGAAAGCTCCCGGGGTGCTGTGGCTGTAAACCACCATCCGTGTGATCGGGTTTACCGTAACGGTTCCGTGCACTGCCTGTGTAACAATGGTAACGGTTACTTCCGAGGCACTGCATTCGTAGGAACAATCCCTGAGCACATTCAGCGTGGAATTGGAGGTCGGATGGATCACCATATTGCCGCTTTTGGCTACCGGGGCAGCCATCAGTCCGGCAAAGGGGAAACCGGCTGATAAAAAAACCAGAAGGCTGATAAGGGTTATTTTTGTTTTCATAAGCTCCTCCTTTCCTTCTTAGCAAGTTGTCTGAAACGGATACCTACCCAAAGAAAAGAGAAGAGTAAGGGAAGTAAGAACCCATGCTCATGCAAAGGAGTCTTCTGTGCAGAACCATCTCCCGGTTCCCCTGGAGGAGCAACCTTCAGGCTGGAATCCTCTTCTTTGCTAATTTCCTGCTGGTTATCCGCATAGATAAATAAAGAAGCTTTCTTCGATGGAGAAATATCATCAGTTTTAAAGACATGTTTCTCCTTTAGCCATAGGGCATTCCCCGAAGAGCTTTCCTGTAACAAGGAATTGTTTCCGGTCCATCCCGTTACACAGAGTACCGGAAAGAGATGGAAAATTAAAAACATACATTTTCTCATACTTATATGGTTTGATTTTATGATGTACAGGGAAGAAAAACAGGAAGGAGAAGCCATAAGAAAGCCTGTCCGGTAGAAGAAATAACTTCTTCTACCGATTCTGTAATGACTCCGCCACAGAAGATAGCTTTTATAAATAAAAAGTCCTATCCAGCAGAATGCAACTTCTACCTTAAAATGAATCTCAAAAAATAAAAGGAAATATTGCGTAATTAAAGAAGATTTGTTATTACGCGCACAGGTTAATAATTTACTTAGTAAGTGTAGTCTCTCTCTCTCTCTCTCTCTAACATAATCCGGTTAACTTCCAAATTATCAGAAGAAAAAGGATGGGTTAAAAGTGTATTTTTAAGAGAAAAAACCATACCTGAATAATCTTTTGTCCTCTTTAACGAATAAGAAAGAGGCATTCAAAAAGGATACAATTAAATAATAGCTGCAAATTTATATAATTTTTTTAAATAAAAAATTACTTATTTTGTTAATTTCTTATCTATATAACAATTAATATAAAAGTAAAAAGATAAAAACAATATTTACTTCTTTAGAAAACACGTTTTTAAAACAATACTACTTCCATCAATTTTGCAATCAACTTCCGATGGGTTTTCAGTCAAACGAATGCTTTTTACTTTAGTGCCTCTTTTTATCACCATAGAAGAACCTTTTACTTTCAGGTCCTTAATAACAGTTACCGCATCCCCATCCATCAGTTCCGCACCATTACTATCACGGGAAATACCATCTATACCGTTATCTTCCTCCTGCTCTCCGGACCACTCATAGCCACAATCAGGACAAATATACATCGTACCATCAAAATAAGTATTTTCTAAAAAACATTGCGGACATGCGGGTATCTTAGCCATAATTTACAATTAATAAAAATTTGAAGTTGGCAAAAATAGATAAAAAAGAAAGAAAAAGAAAATCGATACTGTTTTTCTTTTTTAAAAACTTAGGATAAGATGACAGATTTTACACACTTTTATTTCAGGGACACATATAGTAAAAGAACTTCTTTTTTTAATGGATACAAGTAAAATCAGGCAATCCCTGTTTGATAATTTTACCATTATTAAAAATAAGAAGTTAAATAATTAGCCGGAAATCCGGAAGAAGAAAAAAATAAAACTGCAAAATAATCTTAAAGAGGAGAAGTTTGTCATTTCCGAGGAGAAATAAATAAGTAGTTTCGTCATTATAAATAAGAAAAGTTTTAAATTTGTCAGCCGAAAAATTAACTCTTTCGACTGATTTTTATTAAAATCTTATATCACCATGAAAAGTTTTATGGGTTCGGATTCTGGTCCGGCACAAAGAAAATACTCTTCATGCATAGGATATATAAAAATAAAATATAAAAACCAAACTAAACATTTATAAATTCAAAATCACTATGAGCAACAAAAAAGAACCCTTGTTCTCAGATTTTCCACCGGTTTCAACGCAGGAATGGATGGATAAAATCACAGCTGATTTAAAAGGAGCGGATTTCAACAAAAAGCTTGTCTGGAAGACAAATGAAGGCTTTGAAGTGATGCCTTTTTATCGTGCTGAAGATATCGAAAACCTGAAGGCAACAAAACTAAAACCCGGTGAGTATCCTTATGTACGTGGGACAAAATCCGACAATGACTGGTATATTCGTCAGGACATCGAAGTGCAAGATGTAAAACAAGCAAACGAAAAAGCGCTGGACATTCTGAACAAGGGAGTGACTTCTCTTGGATTCAAGATTAATAAAGAAGACTTAAATACTGAATTTATAGCGTCTTTACTAAAAGGTATTCAAGCCGAATGTGTAGAACTGAATTTCCGGATTTGTATCCAAGCTGCTGCTCAATTAGCGACATTACTGGTTGATTACTACAAAACACAAAATTATACGGTTACCAAATTATATGGTTCCATTAATTTTGATCCGATAAACCGCATGTTACTGACAGGCAAAAAATTAACAAAAGAGTTTATTGCCGAAAAAGCGAAAGAGACTGCCGAAGCCCTTACTTCCCTACCCTTTTATAAAGCAATCGGAGTAAATGCTGTTACGCTCAATAATGCAGGTGCATATATTACACAGGAATTAGGATATGCTTTAGCCTGGGGAAATGAATATCTTTCTATGATGATAGAAGCAGGAGTAGATAAAACACTCGCTGCAAAAAAAATAAAATTCAATTTCGGAGTTGGCAGCAATTACTTCATGGAAATAGCAAAATTCCGTGCAGCCCGTCTCCTATGGGCACTTATTGTTGACCAGTATAAACCTGCATGCGGCCGACCGGATTGTCCTAATACGGCAGATGGTATTTGTAAGTGCGCCGGGAAAATGCGTATCCATGCAGAAACCAGTACATTCAATATGACCATATATGACGCGAATGTCAATATGTTGCGTACACAAACAGAAGCGATGAGTGCCACACTGGGAGGTGTAGATTCATTAACCGTACTTGGATATGATGTGGTTTATAAAGCTGCGGATGATTTTTCAGAACGTATTGCCCGCAATCAGCAATTATTGTTAAAAGAAGAATCTCATTTCGATAAAGTAACAGACCCGGGAGCAGGTTCTTATTATATAGAAACACTGACCAATCAGATTGCCGGTCAGGCCTGGAAATTATTTCTTGAAATAGAAGAAGGAGGCGGATTTTTAAATGCTATAGGAAGTGGAAAAGTGCAGCAAGCTGTAAAAGCAACTGCTCAGGCTCGTTTAAAAGCAATCTCAAACCGACGGGAAATCTTGTTAGGAACAAATCAGTTCCCCAATTTTAATGAAACTGCATTACCAAAAGTAGAAATTTCTAAAGAAGATAAGAATTGCGGATGTAATCACGAAGAAACAGAAAAGCTATTACCGGTAAGAGGAGGCGAAGAATTCGAGGAGCTGCGTTTTGCAACAGAAAAAGCAGCAAAACGACCAAAAGTCTTTATGCTTACCATTGGAAATCTTGCGATGCGTCTTGCCCGGGCTCAGTTCTCTTCCAATTTCTTTGCTTGCGCCGGATATGAAATTATTGACAACCTGGGATTTCAGACAGTAGAAGAAGGAGTGGCAGCCGCGGAAAAAGCCGGAGCAGATATTATCATATTATGTTCCAGCGATGATGAATATACGGAATTGGCTCCTGCAGCTTATGAACTGGCAAAAGATAAATTCTTATTTGTTGTAGCAGGTGCACCTGCTTCGATGGAGGAATTGAAGGCAAAAGGAATTAATTATTTTATCAATGTACGTTCCAACGTATTGGAAACGTTGAAAGAATTTAATTCTAAACTACTCTGAAAAAGCTTAACGCTTCTTTTGAGTAATGAATAAACGGATATTCATTTCAATTCAAACGTACGGATTTAAATAATCATTAAACCAAAACAATTCAGCAAAAGATCTTATATCTTGAAGTCCTGGTTCAAACAATCTAACAAAATGAACCCTGATGTTAAAAATATAAACATAGCAGCTTTTGTTG
>JAJQEC010000098.1:0-23055 GCA_021201815.1 Candidatus Azobacteroides sp.
ATATGTTATTGTTTTATAGTGACTTAAATTTATATATTTAATTATATTTGCATATTTAATTTTAATTTTGGAAAACTTATTTGATTGGTAATAAGCTTTGTGTTTAAAAAAAGAATAATTTATTCATTTATTTTCTTAAATAACTTCGTTAGATTAAAAAACTTTTCTTTTCTTTGTAGTGTTATTAGTGTGTATAATTTATTATATTATAGTTTTTAGAATTTATATTTTTTTAGTAATTATCATTCAGGTAGTTATACACGGATAATTTTTCTGTCGTTTCATCCATTAAATTTAACAATTAATTAGTAAGGTCAGAGTGTTAAAAAAGTGAGGAGAATAGTTGTATGGAGACGATCAAATATATTTTAATAGAATAAAATTATAAAGAAATGATTCAGACAGTTGTAAAGAGAGATGGGAGAGTAGTGGGTTTCAATGAAGAAAAAATATTAACCGCTATTCGGAAAGCAATGCTTCACACAGAATTGGGTGAAGATACAGACTTATTAAAACAAATCACTTTACGCATAGCTTGCTCAGGAAAGAATCAGATGAGTGTAGAGGAAATTCAGGATGCGGTGGAAGCCGAATTGATGAATAGCCATAGAAAAGATGTAGCCCGGAAGTACATTTCTTACCGTAATCAGAGAAGCGTTGCCCGTCAGGCAAAAACCAGAGATATCTTTCTGGAAATTGTCGAAGTGAAATCGAATGATATTACCCGGGAGAATGCAAATATGAATACGGATACTCCTGCCGGCATGATGATGAAATTTGCCAGTGAATCAACAAAGCCTTTTGTAGATGATTATCTGCTGAGTGAAGAAGTTAAGAATGCAGTACGGTTAGGGTATTTACATATTCATGATAAGGACTATTATCCTACTAAAAGTCTGACTTGTGTCCAACATCCGCTAGATAAGGTGCTTAAAAACGGTTTTTGCGCAGGACACGGTGAGTCCCGTCCGGCAAAAAGAATTGAAACAGCAGGAATACTCGGTTGTATTTCTATGGAAACAGCTCAAAATGAAATGCATGGAGGACAGGCAATTCCGGCATTTGATTTTTATCTTGCTCCGTACGTTCGTTCTAGCTTTGTGGAAGAAGTAAAAGTATTGGAGAAAATTTCCGGAAAGGACTTTTCACATTTATATGATATAGAAATCCATGACTACATTTCTAAAGATCTGGATGGATTGGAGGGGGATGAACGGATTGTTCAACATGCGGTCAATCAGACAGTAAACCGGGTTCACCAATCTATGGAAGCTTTCATTCATAATATGAATACGATTCATAGCCGTGGAGGAAACCAGGTTGTTTTCAGTTCCATCAATTATGGTACGGATACTTCCCCGGAAGGAAGATGTATCATCCGGGAAATATTGAAAACGACAGAACGAGGAGTAGGAAATGGCGCTACGGCTATTTTTCCTATTCAGATATGGAAAAAGAAAAGAGGGGTAAGTTATTTGCCGGAAGATCCTAATTATGATCTTTACAGACTTTCCTGTCAAGTTTCGGCAAAACGTTTTTTCCCGAATTTCCTTAATCTAGATGCTACTTTCAATCAACATGAAAAATGGAATCCGGAAGATCCGAAGCGCTTTCATTATGAAACAGCAACAATGGGTTGTCGTACCCGTGTATTTGAAAATCGGTATGGGGAAAAAACTTCTATCGGACGCGGAAATATCTCTTTTTCTACTATCAATATCGTACGTATGGCTATTGAATGCATGGGCATCGAGGAAGAAGAAAAAAGAATTGAAGCTTTCTTTGAAAAGTTACAGGAAGTACTGAACCTTACGGCTCTTCAATTGCACCAGCGTTTTGAATTTCAGTCTACAGCGCTGGCAAAACAGTTTCCTTTGTTGATGACTTCCCTTTGGGTAGGTTCAGAAAATCTGAAACCGGATGATACTATTAAAAAGGTAATTAATCAGGGTACATTGGGTATCGGATTTATCGGACTTGCAGAATGTCTTGTTGCATTAAGAGGAAAACACCATGGGGAAGACGAAAAATCTCAGGAGTTAGGTTTGAAAATTGTTCGTTTTATGAAAGCTAAAGTTGCGGAATTCTGTGATCAATACGAACATAACTATAGCGTTCTGGCTACTCCGGCAGAAGGTCTTTCTGGGAAGTTTACGGAAATGGATAAACGGCGTTTCGGAATAATCAAGGGAATTACCGATAAAGATTATTATACCAATTCCAATCATGTTCCGGTATATTATAAATGTTCTGTGGCACATAAAGCCAGAATTGAAGCTCCTTATCATGAACTGACCGGAGGAGGCCATATTTTTTATGTAGAATTGGACGGAGACGCGACTCATAATCCGGAAGCAATTATGAATGTAGTGGATCTGATGGATAAATATAATATCGGATATGGATCCGTAAATCATAATCGTAACCGCTGCCTGGATTGCGGATTTGAAAATGCAGCCAAAGATTTGGAAAAATGTCCTAAATGTGGAAGTGATCATATAGATCGTCTTCAACGGATCACCGGATATCTGGTAGGAACTACGGATCGTTGGAATAAGGCAAAACTTGCAGAACTAAAAGAAAGAATACAACATAATTAATTAAAACCGGAAATGGAAAAGATTTGTATTCTTGATATTGTTGAAGATACCATTGTAGATGGTCCTGGGTTTCGTACTTCTATTTACTCTGCCGGTTGTCCTCATTGCTGCCCGGGTTGCCATAATCCTCACTCATGGGATATTGAAAACGGATACTGGCAATCCATTGATTTTATTATGGATGTGATAAAAAGCAATCCGATATCCAATGTGACATTTAGTGGAGGGGAGCCTTTTTTTCAGCCACAAGGGTTTATAGCTCTGGCGAAAAGAATAAAGGCCGAAACAGACAAAAATATTTGGTGTTACACGGGTTTCCGTTATGAAATGTTGATGAAGAAAGAACTTCATCGGGAGCTCCTATCTTATCTGGATGTATTGGTAGACGGCAGGTTTGAGTTAGACCAGAAAGATGAAGGGTTGCGTTTCCGTGGAAGTCATAATCAGCGAATCATAAATCTGAACCAACAGATAAGAAAAGAAAAAGTGTATGCCGGAATAGAAATGTATGAAATCCCGGCTTTATAAAGCAGTTCAAAGCAAATCCTGAAAGAGATTAACATAATAAATTAAATTTTTTCCCCGGATTAATTCCTGATAAATATGGTATTTTAAATACTAAATACTATTTTCGCAGGAAATAATCCGGGGTTTTATTATGAAATCAGTAAAAGAATTCAGTCGTTCTGTTCTTAATAAGAAATGGTTCGAAATAGGAATTGTTATTGTTATTCTCATTAATTCCTTTTTAATAGGCGTTGAGACTTATATTGTTACTTCTGGTATAATATTAACACAGCATATTATCCTTGGCATATTTACTATTGAGATACTCCTTCGTTTTATTGCAAGAGACAGTATAAAGGCTTTTTCCCGATCCGGGTGGAATAATTTTGATTTGTTTCTGGTATTAATCAGTTATGTTCCGGAAAATATTTTTGAAGGAGGGTCAACAATAATGATCCTCAGAATTCTTCGGATATTCAGAGTATTGCGCTTGTTAAGAACATCTGATGAAATCAAACTCATTATAGCCGTTTTATCAAAATCGTTAAGTGCTCTTTTTTATAATGGTGTATTCTTTTTTATTTTTCTTTATTTATTTGCTATTATAGGGACTACTCTTTTTCGTTTACCGAATTACAATCAACTAAATGCGGAAGAAAAAGAAAAATACACAGAATTGCTTGCCATAGCTCCTCACAGTCCGGAATGTTCTCCGGATCCTTATGGTACGCTGGGAGAATCCATGTTTACATTATTTCGAGCATTAACAGGCGAAGACTGGACAGATTTACGGTATAATCTTCTTGAAGCGGAAAAAGTTGGTTTTATTCATACTCCGCCTTTGTTAATCACGGCCTTTCATGTCTTATGGTTTATTCTAGCAGCATTCCTTTTGCTAAACCTTGTGGTAGGAGCTATTGTTAATAACTATCAGGTAATAATGGAAGAAAACAGGGAGAAAAAGAAGAGAGAAGAAAAGGGAGAGTTAATTTAAAAAACAAATTACTTTTTTTCATTATCCTAGCTATTGAGAAACACGATTTCATTTGTCATTGTATTTTAAAATAATTATTAAAAAGCAGATGATAATTTACGTCTGATGAGATTCAATATTCCAATTCATTATTTTATAATGTTTTCCTCTGTAGATGATTCATATTCTTCCATATTAACATTTTTCCGCTTTGAACAAAATACTTTAAAAACGGAGGGATTTGTTTATAACCTAACTTTTCATGTATAAAATATTTCTAAGAATAATCTCTTTTTGTTATTCACTTTAATCGCTCCATGTTTAAAAAGAAAGCAAAGAGGAAAATGCTATTCAAACCACCATTCAATGTTTTACTAACGAAACTCAGGGGTTGAATTTTTAAAATATAAACTCCTTTTTTTGATATATGGATTCATTTTGTATATATGGATAAGTAGTAGAAAATATTACCCAATATATTCATTTAACAAATAGAAAATTGTTTGATATAAAACTTTAATAAATAAGTAGATGAAAAATATTCTTTTAAGACCGGACAAACCGTAGGCTTTAATAAGCGACCTGGTAACTTATTACTTTTCATCTATGTAACCGACCGCCTGAACCTGTGGACTTATGGTCAATTCTTTATTGCCTCTGTAATTTATCATCACCCTCAGGGGAAGAAAACAGAAGTTGAGTGACAGAGAAGCTTAATATACAATGCAAATAATGAATGGCTGTGTTTATTTCTTTAATTTAATATGTAACCTCTGATCATTACAATTACTAATACAAATTGCGGTAAGTTATTGAATCTGTATAAAAACCTGTTACAGTGGAGCCTCCATATTCCAGAATAAATTCCTTATCGTTCGATGTAAAGGCAAATACAGTAACACCTATGCTTAATAAAAATTTTAATTCTTTCTGGCACGCAACAATAAGATATGTGGGAAATGTAATCATTTTTATTTTCCTAGCTATCAAAAGAGGCAAGTAACGGTATAATTCAGTCTTACTCCAAATGCATAACATCGGATATTTATATCCGTTCTTCAAATATTGCAGGTAGGATTTGTATGAAAATACTTCGTTCAATATCTTATCCTTATTTAAAGGAATTTGCTCCTCCAACAGTTTCGGATTTTCTAGTTTATCAGTTACCAGATATGCACCGGAATTTTCAAAAATCTTTAAAATATCATTGGCCAACAGGGGGTGTAATGAATCATATATCCGACGCCTCTGAAATTCTACCGAAGACATAAGAACAGCTGATTCTTCAAAACCCGTTATGCTGTTAAACTCTTCCAGTTTATGTACTCCTCCGATTATACTATCACTGAGCATCAACAAATCTATTTCTATAAAATCATAGCCGTTTTCTAGTGAATTTGAAACAGCTTCAGCAGAGTTAGTATATATCTTGCCCTGATAAGCACCTCCCGCATGTGCTATCAAAATAGGTGTCTTCCTATCCTTTAAAGGAAATGTTTCCGGAGTAGGATAAACATAAAAATGCAATATTAGCATCACAAACACTAAAGCTATTACTGAAACAGTAATTATCTTTTTCATAACATTAATTTAGAATGTGAAGATATAAAAGTATAAAGAAAAAATATAATTGCAAAATAAAGCCGGATCATCTCCATTTTTTTTATTGAAAATGTAACCAGCTTATTAACTTTATATTTTATATAATAAAAACAAAATATGAAAATATACAACTCTAAAAACTAATATTCGTTACTCCTTTAAAACGGTAACGTTTACTTGTGATTAATGCATAATTTTACATAAATTTCTCCTTGTTTAATGTACTTTTCCATGAAAAAGGACTTAAACAAGGAGAATTGAATTAAAGAAATTTTAAATTATAAGATTTTTAAAATTAAAATCTATTTTGAAGTAACCTTTTTTGTAACTCTGTCAATATCTTATTTATTATTTCTCAATGTAGTAAGCACTGTATAACTTACGAGATTTTTGTTTTGATCATATGTTTCAGAACGGACAATGCCGGCATCCGGGGCATACCAATCTATTCCTGTATATGTCTGCGATTTCTCTCCTTTTGGTGTTACTTCAAAAGTATAAGTTACTTTAGAAGCATCAAAAGAAGTACTCTGGGCAGGTGTATTAATCATTTCATTCTTATCGTATTCACGGTTATATATTCTTACTCTGATAAAATGATCTTTATCGTTTTTGGCCTGAATAGTGTATACTTCCTCATCAGTTTGAAAGGCGCTGTTATAAGGAAAACCGATATCATCATTCAGCAGGTAAGGATAATCCATAAAATTTCCAAGTAATGCGGTGTCAGTTGTCAGCATCTTCATTACTTCGGGTGCCATGGACTGATTAACCATTTTTACATAGAAATTTCCGTCATCACAGGTTGCCTGAAGGGTTCCATGATCAATGGCTACTCCACTGCTGTTGGTAATGGTAAAATCAACTTCCATGTTTGTTCCGGATACGTAATCATATATTTTATCAATACGATATGTCGTATTCATAATCATGTTATTATTGGCATCATAAGTAGTATTTACCAGCATGGCTCCTTCCTTATTAGGAAAGAAAGTCATACAGTCATCATCCTGTGCATGCATGCTTAAAACAAAAGAAAATAAGCCGAGAAAAATTAAAGAATACTTTTTCATAATCAGTTTTATTATGTTAAACAATAATTAATTGTCATTTTAAGATAATAACAAAACATTTTGAGTATATAAAGGTTGAGGTTATTAAACAAAAAAAAAGAATTTTATCATTTCTTTATTTATAAATGAGAAGAATATTAAATATCAAAATAAACCCCGGCATTATTAATACCGGGGTTTATTTTGATATTTATATTATAACTTAAAACTTATTTTTTCACATCCTTTTTCAACGTAAATAAAAACTCCAGTCCTCCTCCGATACGTTCTTTAGCCACGATTTCTCCTTTATGAAACAATACGGCATTCTTTACAATGGAAAGTCCGAGTCCGGATCCACCGGTCTCCCGGGTACGTCCTTCATTTATCCGGTAAAAACGTTCGAATATCCGGTTGAGATGTGCGGCACCTACTCCTTTTCCTGTGTCATAATAGGAAAAATAGTAGAAGTCTTTATCTTCCGTATAATTAGAAATTTTTATATCAATCCCTTCACCTCCATACCGCACAGAATTCTCGATCAGGTTTCTGAATATAGAATATAACAAAGTCCTGTTTCCGTTCAGTTGCGTTTGGTCAGGCACACTGATTTCCAAATTTATCTTTTGTTTTTCCAGTTGGATTTCCATATCGCTCTTCAATTCTTCCAACAATGGCTTAATTTCTACTTGTTCTATCTGAAAGCGATGAGGTGCTTCTTCTGTTTTTGTAATCAGGCTGATATCCTGCACAATTTCAGATAAGCGGATTACCTGGGTATAGGCTCTTTCCAGAAATCCCTGTTGTTTTTCCTGAGGAACAGAATCTTTCTGGTTAATCAACGTTTCCAGAAATCCCCGGATACTGGTAATAGGCGTACGTAATTCATGCGCAATATTATTTGTCATTTCCTGTTTTACCAGTCTTGTTTTCTCAGTATGAGTTACATCGTTAATAATAATTTCAAAACTTTTATCTTCAAAAATAAATAAACGAATATTAAAATGTCTGCCATTTTTGCTGATTTTTGTAGTGAACAGAGATTTATTATCCGGATTATTCAGGAATGCCGTCAACTCTTTGAATGCATCTTCTTCGAACAGCCGTTCCGGATTCAATACCGGTTTATCTACAATGACATTGAGAAATTGGATAAAATGCGTATTGGCATAAATTTTATTGCGGTCTTTTGTAAAAATACAGAATCCTTCTTCCGAATAATGGAAATGCTGTAAAAGCTTTTCCCGTTCCAGAGATATTTTCTTTTTGCTTTTATCCAGCTTTGTGTAAATATCGACCACACTGGAAGCCACTTCCCCTAACTCATCATCCGGAAAATTTGTATTTTCAGGCAATGGTTGTTCATTGTTTACGGAAACGACAAAATCTCTTAACTGATTAATAGAATTACCGAACCGATTCAGAATATAGTGTAACACAAATAAAATGATGACAAAGAACACCAGTATAAAATACAGAAAAACATTATCGGTTTTGAGAAAATCTTTTACATCAATCTGATAAGGCAATGCCACCCGGATAAAATAACTCTGGTAATATTTCGCGCAATACAGGTATTCTGTATTTACTGAAGCAGACTTCCGGATATTAGTTCCAAAATCCTTTATTAATGCCTTTTTAATTTCCGGTCTGTCCAAATGATTTTCCATTTTGTCCTTTTCTGTCACATCATTATCAAAAAGGACTTTCCCATCCGCTGCAATTACGGTAACCCGCATATTTCTCTGTGGTAGCAGTTCTATGAACCGGGATAAAACTTCCATGTTATTACCTGGCAGATGTTGCTCCTGCATATAATTATGGATAAGTTCTGCAGAAGCATTAAGGTTATTTTCAAGCATTTCGGTTTTGTAGGCCCGTTCTCGTTCCTGTTCCACCAGGATAACACCGATGGCAAATAGAGTAAATACCAGTACGGTGCAAAGAAAAATTTTTCGGTTGAAAGTCAGTTTCATTATTTATACAGGAATAAAATTATCAATAAACAATTAATAAATGGTATCGTCAAAACAATACCCGTAACCGGAACGATTGACCACACACTGGCTGTAATCGCCCAGTTTTTTCCTTAGTCTCGTAATATGGACATCCACTGTGCATTCCAGCACATACCCATCTTCTTTCCATACTTTATTCAGGATCTCTTCCCGGGTATAAACACGCATAGGATGTTGCATCAGAAGCACAAGGATTTCGAATTCTGTCCGTGTCAGCGAAATATGCTTTTGGTTGATAGTAACCTGCTTTGAATTTACATCTACGACAAAGTCTCCGGTAGACAATACTATCTCGGGTTCTTCCTGTGTAATGACTTTGGTTCTTTTCAGGACAGCTTTCACACGGGCTATTACTTCTTTGATAGAAAAAGGTTTTGATATATAATCATCTCCTCCGGTAGAAAAGCCGGTTAGCATATCATTTTCCGTATTCTTTGCAGTTAGGAATATGATTGGAGTCAGAATATTATCCTGACGCAATTTCTCTGCCATACGGAAACCGGACATGCCTCCCATCATTACATCCAATAAGATTAACCGGTGTTCCGGATTGACAATTTGTAAAGCCGCCTCCGCCGAATCGGCCGTGTCAATTTCAAATTCTTCATTTTTAAGGTTGAATTCCAGAATCTCCCGAATATCGGCTTCATCATCTACTACCAATAGTTTTATCTGATCCATGATCTCTTTTCCTTTTTATACAAGAAATACTCTTCCTTTTATTTGTTTATTTTCGTGAAAATACAAAAAAGCTTTTTCTTTTCAGAGCCTTTTCACCAAAAATCTTCATTTCCTATGCCTTATATCTTTTCCTTCTGTCAGATAAACCGCAGATTCCGCAATATTGGTAGCATTATCAGCAATTCGTTCAATATTATAGGAAATACTGTTCAGGTACATGAGGTTTTCCAATTCTCCGGAAGTTAATACTTTTCCTTCAAAAGACTGTCCCATCATCCGGATTACTTCTTTAAATAATGCATCTACTTTATCATCTATTGCAATGGTTTCGTAAGCCACTTTATTATCTTCACATGTAAATGAAATGATTGCATTTTTTATCATTCCCTGCGCATAGGTAAACATGGAATGCAGAATATCCAGGCATTGCTCTGCCGGAACCAGTTCCGGATTAAATTTTTGGGTAAAATGTGTTACATTCAGAATCAAATCTCCTATTCTTTCCAGATAATTAGTCATATCATGATAAGCAATGATCTTTCTTAAGTCCGATGCTTTAGGTGTAAACAGGAAAATAGCATTAATTACCTCTTCCCGTATCTTCAGGTCCATTCCATCAATCAGCTTTTCATTTTTCTCGATAATTTCGTAAAGGGAACTATCTTTTTCTTTTCCCTTATTTACAATAAATAGTTGACGGGTCATCTCCATCTGAGATAAAATAAGCTCAGAAAGAATTTCAAAATCCTTCAAAAGCTGATCCAAATATTTTGATTTTATTGTCATATATACAATCCTTAGTTCTTGTTTTAACTTTTACTATTTATCCGAATACCCCTGTCAGATAATCTTCTGTGCGCTTATCTTTCGGTTTGGTAAACATTTGCTTTGTCGTATCATATTCTACAAGGTCCCCCAGATACATAAACATAGAATAATCCGAAATTCTTGCTGCCTGCGACATATTGTGGGTTACAATCACAATTGTAAATTGTTTCTTCAGTTCCAACAGAAGTTCCTCAATACGATTCGTAGAAATAGGGTCCAGGGCAGATGTCGGTTCATCCATCAGTAATAGCTCCGGTTTTAAAGCAAGAGCACGGGCAATACAGAGGCGTTGTTGCTGGCCTCCGGAAAGAAAAGAACCCTTTTTAGTCATCGTATCTTTTACTTCGTCCCATAACCCCACATTCTGCAGGCTGGTTTCTACGATCTCATCTTTTTCACTTCTTTTCAGACGGATACCATTCAGTTTATATCCTGCTATGACATTATCATAAATACTCATCGTAGGAAAAGGATTAGGCTGTTGAAAAACCATTCCGGCCATGCGGCGGACTTTCATCGGATTCATTTTCAGGACATCTTCTCCTTTCAATAATATTTTTCCCGTGGTCTGAATGTTCGGATAAAGTTCATGCATCCGGTTTATTGCTCTTAGTAATGTACTTTTACCACAGCCCGAAGGTCCCATAATAGCGGTAATCGTATTTGACTCCATACCCGCACTCACTTTATTCACGGCATTCTTTCCTGCCGCATAGGAAACGCAGACGTCCTGAAGTTCAAGCAGATATTTTCCGGAAGTATTGTTTAATGTATTTTCCATCGACTGGCTATACTTTTTGCTGTTAAATTTAATGTCAGAATAATTAATAATAATAGTAAGGACGATGACCAGATAAGATCAACCAGGTTCGGGTCATTATAAAATTCCCAGATCAATAACGGAATAGAGCTGGTAGGTTTCATTATATCCCAGTTTACAATGGAAGCGCCCAGTGCCGTTAGCATTAACGGTGCCGTTTCACCCATAATACGGGAAATGGCAAGCAGAATTCCGGTAAATAATCCTCCGAAAGCCGAAGGAAGCAGGATCTGTAATACAACACTTGTATAAGAAGCGCCTAACGCAAGACCGGACTCTTTTAAGGTCCCCGGCAACATTTTCAGGGTTTCTTCCGTAGACCTGATGACCAGTGGCAACATCATAATGGCAAGTGCCACACTTCCGGCAAAAGCGGAATAGGAATGCAGGGGTTTTACACACCATGCGTACGCAATAATACCAATAACAATAGAAGGTGTTCCCTGAATCAGGTCAGTCAGATACCTGATGATTCCGGAAAACTTACTTTTCTGATTATCGGCAAGGTAAATCCCTACCATGATACCGATCGGAATGGCTATCAAAATAGCCACTGCTACAATCAAAAGACTACCGGTCAGTCCGTTCAGAATCCCTCCCGGAATAGACTCATGTCCCATTCTTGCCAGCATAGCATCCATGGAAGTAGGGGCTACTTCGGTAAAAAAATTCAGATTAATCTGTTTGTATCCTTTCCTGAATAATTCCCAGAGAATAACAAAAAGAGGAATCATCGTCAAAAAGGAAAAAAAGCAGATAATCCCGAAAAATGCTTTGTCAACTCCCAAACGGAATTTTATAGTTGAAAATAGTTTCATGCTTTATTTCAATATTCGTTGCATAACCAGTTTTGCAAAAGAGTTAATAAGAGCTGTAATAATAAATAACAACAACCCGATTGCAATCAGTGAACTCAGTTTCAATCCGTCCGCTTCCCCGAATTGATTCGCAATGATACTTGCCATTGTATTCCCTGTATCAGTCAGTTTCGTAGGAATATCATTGGTATTTCCGATAAGCATTGTTACCGCCATGGTTTCTCCCAGCGCTCTGCCCAATGCCAGAATATAAGAAGCGAAAATACCGGAACCTGCAACCGGAAGACTGACATTGGCAATAACATTCAGTTGGGTGTCACCCAGGCTGTATGCCCCTTCCTTCAATTTATTCGGAACCATACTGATAAATTCCGTACTCAGGGAAGAAGCATAAGGAATAATCATAATTGCCAATACCACAGAAGCTGTCAGCACTCCGAATCCTTGTTCGCTTAATCCCAGGGAAATAATGAACGGCCGAAGGGTATAAAATCCCCATAATCCGAATACAATCGAAGGTATTCCGGCAAGGAGATCCACGATTGAGCTTACTACTGTTGCAATCTTTTTACCTTTAAAATATTCGCCGTTAAACAATGCGACAGGAAAAGAAAACGGAATGCAGAATAAAAGTGCCAGTAGAGAAGTACTTAATGTCCCTACGATAAAAGACAGTGCTCCGTATTTTTCTTCTCCTTCCCGCGGGTCCCAATCTGCCGTAGTGACAAAATCCGTTACTCCGAAATGACTGAATGCTGATAGAGACTGACTAATCAGTGCATATACCATGCCTGCAGAAAGAAATAAAACCAGACAGGCCGCCAGAAAAAGCAAGTATTTAAATATCTTATCTTTCATTAAATAGATAATAGAATCAAGAATCAGGAAATATCAAGACTGCAGTTGATTGATAATTAGATACGGAAATTACCGGAATGACAATTTACAGATTTACTATTCAAACGTAGCAATAGTAAATCTGTAAATTAACATACTTGTTACTTTTTAATTGATTCGTTGTTATAAGTCAGTTGACTGACTATATTTTTAGCATTTTCCAGTGCTTTCTCCGGAAGCGGTGCATAGTGTATGTTTGCTGCCACATTCTGTGCATCCGGGCTTATTACATAATTCAGGAAATCTGAAAGGACATTTGCCTGTGCTTCGCTTCTTTTATTATATGCCTGTTCTTTATAAACGATGATCCAGGTAAAACAACTGATCGGATAAGCACTCGCCTCAGGAGAGTTCGTAACCATGGTACGCATATCGGATGGAAGTTCAATGTTTGCCGCTGCTGAGATGTTAGCTGCTGAGGGTTCTACAAAATTACCGGCACTATTCTGTAATAAAGCAATCGGAATATCCAGGGAAAGAGCATATTCAGAACCGATATAACCGATAGAACCATCTGTCTGGGCTACAGATCCGGCTACTCCGGGATTTCCTTTTGCCGCAATTCCGGCTTTCCATTTCAATGATTTACCAGCACCCATACTCTTTTCCCATTCAGGACTTACTTTCGTCAGGTAATCAGTAAATACAAAAGTAGTACCACTACCATCCGAACGATATACAGGAGTAATGGTTTTATTCGGAAGGTTCAGTCCCGGATTTATTTCTTTAATCCGGCTGTCATCCCATTTGGTAATTTTTCCGAGGAAAATATCAGCCACCAGTTCTCCGGTAAGTTTCAGATCTTTTACATCTTTCAGATTATAAGAAAGTACTACTGCACCCATACAGGTAGGAATATGTAATACCTCCGCTTCCATTTCACTTAGTTCTGTTTCAGAAAGATAAGCATCCGAAGCACCGAAATCAACAGTCTTATCTTTCAGGCTCCGGATACCACCCCCACTTCCTATACCACCATAGGTAACATTATTACCTGTTTTCGAAGTATAGTCCTTAAAAATAATATTGTAAAAAGGCTGTGGGAATGTCGCACCCGCACCTGATAAGTCCGCTTTATCTGCTCCGGCATTATCATTGTTTTTTGTCTCTTTATTACCACATGCAAAAACCAGCAGCAATATCAATGTCAGAAATGATAGTTTTTTCATTGTTACGTTATTATAAATGGTTTCATTAATTTGTTGCAAACTTACCGGGATGTTATATCATTGTTATGACGTTATTGTTACAATTTTGTTACAATGTGTTTTGGTGAGATTAAATATCTAATTAATAAGTTATTATAAATAAATAATAATGTAACAATACCACTATGGATAAAATAAAAAGAATAAAAAAGAATATACCTTATATATATAAGGTACATGTATAAAGTAACAAAAAAGCAACAACCCGGCAATAAAACCTTATCATTTCTGTAAATTAATTATAACATAATCCCTTGTTCTTTGCATCGGCAAATTAAAACAAAACTTATGCAAAAAGAACACGTTACTTTACAAAAGACAACAAAACGAACCGCATCTTTTTTCTTATTCTTTTTTCTTTCCGCTTCTCTTCTATTTTCTGCAGAATCCATGTTGAAAGGTACTATTACAGATGCCAAAACAGGAGAAACCCTTATCGGGGCAACGGTAATGGTTAAAAATACAACAGACGGAACAATGACTGATTTTGACGGGAACTACGAATTAAAGCTTGCTCCCGGTAAATATACGTTGCTGGTTTCTTATGTAGCCTATGAAAATATGGAGTTATCCGATATAGAGATTCTAAAAGGAGAGACCACTGTACTGGATATTCCTCTTTCGGAATCCGGACAATCATTAAATGAACTTGTCGTAATCGGCACCAGAAGGCTTACTTCAGAAGTCGGTTTAATAAGCTCCATGAGGAATGCAACCAGTGTCGTTAGTGGAATCTCCTCTCAGCAGATTACCAAAAACCAGGATAGGGACGCGTCCGAAGTAATTAAAAGGATTCCCGGAATTTCTATTCAGGACGGAAGATTTATCGTAGCCAGGGGATTAGCGCAGCGTTATAATAATGTATGGTTAAATAACAGTGCGACTCCCAGTTCGGAAGCAGATACCCGTTCTTTTTCTTTTGATATGATTCCCAGTTCCCAGCTCGAGAATATTATGATCATTAAATCCCCTCAACCGGAGCTTCCGGCCGATTTTTCCGGAGGGTTTGTGAAGGTAGCGACAAAAGGAATTCCTTCCCAAAACAGCATGGAGATCAGTTACGGGACGGGTATTAATACCAAAACCCATTTTAAAGATTTTCTCCATAGCGATGGAAGTAAAACGGATTTCCTGGGATTCGATAACGGATACCGTGAACTGGCAGACTTCGTTCCTTCCCGCCTGGATGAATATAATACGGAAATGGTAGATGCCGTAAGTAAGGACGGATTTAATAATGACTGGGAAATAAAGAGTAAAAAGCCCATGCCGGACCAGCGTTTTTCTTTTGTGATAAACAGATATAACCGTACGGATGATAATAAGGAATGGGGACTGGTGGGAGCATTGAACTACAGCTATACCAGCCGGACATTCCGGAATATGAAAAATGTACAGTATGGAGTATATAATAACCTGACCGATAGAGCAGAACCGGAAAATGACTATAATGATGACCAATATACAACCAACGCTCGTCTGGGAGCTATGTTAAACCTGACTTTTAATCCGAATAACAAAAATACGTTCGAATTCCGGAATATCTTTAATCAATTAGGGCAGGACCGGTACACCTTTCGTGAAGGAACTGATTACACGAGTGGACGTGAGAAAAAAGAGGAAAAACAGGAATACCTCTATGCGAGCCGTACTACCTATTCAGGACAGTTCGCAGGCAAACATACGTTAAGTGCAATGGATAACATCGACTGGATAGCAGGGTTCTCTTATGCCAATAAGAACCAACCGGACAGACGAATGATTAACCGGACAGAATATGCCGCAGCTTCCGATGAACCTTATAACGGAGAAATGTACATATCTCAGTCAGGTATTGACCGGAATTTTATTAAACTGAATGAATACATTTATAATGCAAGCGCAGACTATAAACGTGATTTTTCAATAAATGAATCTTTTGCAGGAACAATAAAAGGAGGTCTTTACGGGGAATATAAAACAAGAACCTATGATACCAGGGACTTTACCTATTTATACAATGAAAATTATTTTCCTTACAGCTTCCGCTTTGAGAATGTAGTTAATAATATCCTTATTCCTGAAAACTACGGTGTCGGAAAATTATATATCTATGAAACTACGAATAATGTAGACAGTTATGAAGGAAACAATAAACTTCTGGCAGCCTATCTGGCAGCAAACCTTACCTATGAACAATTCAATGTATATCTGGGAGCCCGTTTTGAACATAATAATATGACATTGATTAATTACAAATCCAGAGTGGGATTTGAAACAAAAGAGAATTCATATAAAACAAATGATGTTTTTCCTTCTATCAATGCCAGTTATAATCTGGATAAAGACAATGTCCTCCGTCTTGGATACGGAATGTCTGTAAACCGTCCAGAATTCAGGGAGGTATCCGCTTCCTCTTACTATGATTTCGACATTTTCAACCGGATTCAGGGAAATCCGGACCTGAAACCTGCTTACATCCATAATTTCGATATCCGGTATGAATATTATCCTTCTTCTGCCGAACTGATTTCTGTTGCGCTGTTCTATAAAAGGTTTAAAGATCCTATTGAGTGGACTTTCAATTACACAGGAGGGGGAAGCCGTATTTATACATTTGAAAATGCCTTATCTGCTAACAACTTCGGAGTAGAAATTGATATCAAAAAAAGCCTGGACTTCATTAATCTGAATGATTTCTCACTGGTAGTAAATGCTTCGTTCATCGACAGTAAAGTGAAATTTCCGGAAACCAGTATCGAGGATGAAAGACCGCTGCAGGGACAATCTCCTTACCTGGTAAATGCAGGATTATTCTATCAGAATGATAAATTACAACTGACTGCCGGACTCATGTATAACGTAATAGGTAAAAGAATCGTAGGGATCGGTATGAAAAACAAAAGTGAAGGAAGTACAATCAACGAAGATATCCCGGACATGTACGAAATGCCGAGAAATGTTTTCGATTTCACGATCAGTAAAAGATTCGGTGACAAATTTGAACTATCTGCCGCTATAAAGGACATTCTGGCTCAGAAAATCATTTATAAACAATTCCCCAAATTTTACGACCAGGAAGGGAATATGCAGAAACGCGAACAAATAACAAAAGAATATGAAACAGGACAGAATATTTCTGTAGCTGCTAAAGTAATCTTTTAAAAGAAAAAGAACTCATTTTCTTAAACAATACATAATAAACAAACTAGAAATTACACATTAAACATTTTAATTATTTTTTTATGAAAACATTTAAATTTATTAGTCCTTTATTGATTGCCTGCAGTATGATGGTTGGCTTTGCAAGCTGTAGTGACAGCGATGATGATACGGTTGTTCCACCACCTGTCACCACGTACGATATAGGAGACGGAAGTGTAGCTTTTGAAATTACCAAAGATACTGTATTTGCAAAAGGCACTTACAACCTCAGAGGATGGGTATATGTAGTAGATGGTGTGACTGTTACTTTCCAGCCCGGAACTATTATTAAGGGGGAAAAGGAAACTATGGCCAGCCTGATTATCGAACCGGGAGCAAAACTGATTGCTGAAGGTACTGTCAGCGAACCGATCGTATTTACTTCCGCTCAACCCAAAGGAAGCCGGAAACCCGGAGACTGGGGTGGATTGATTATCTGCGGGCATGCAAGAAATAATAGCGGTGTAATGCAGCAACAGATAGAAGGTGGTCCGAGAACACTGCACGGAGGAACAAATGACAATGACAACTCCGGTATCTTAAGATATGTGCGGGTAGAGTTTGCAGGGTATCCTTTTGAAGAAAATAAAGAAATCAACGGAATCACATTCGGGTCTGTAGGCCGTGGAACAACAGTGGATCACGTACAGGTTTCTTATTCAAATGACGACTCCTTCGAATGGTTCGGCGGATGTGTAGATGCAAAATACCTGGTTGCTTACCACGGATGGGACGATGATTTCGATACGGATAACGGATATTCAGGAAAATTACAGTTCTTACTGGCTGTAAGACATCCGAAGATTGCAGATATCTCTTTGTCAAACGCTTTTGAATCGGATAATAACTCTGACGGTACCAATACCACTCCTCAGACTTCCTGTGTATTCAGTAACGTAACAATTGTCGGCCCGATGGGACAAGCAAGTGATTTTGTTAACTCAATGGAATACCTGAACGCAGGAGACTACAGACCGAACAACAATGCACAAACAGGATTATTCCAGGCAGCTATGCAGATCAGACGTTATTCTAACCTGAGTTGTTTCAATTCCGTAGCCATGGGATTCCCGGTAGGACTGATCCTGGATAACCAGAAAGGGGATACACAGGGATTAGCATCCGGCGGAAGCTTAAAACTGGAAAACATCATCTTCGCTCAGATGGGAATCGTAGGGTCTGATGTAAATAACAGTTTCGAAGATAAATACTCTAGCAATGGGAAAGATATGACGGATGACCAATCCTTCTCTCATACGTATTTCCTGGCACAAACCGGAAACAAAGTATTTGATAACATTGCTGATTTGAAACTGAACCAGCCAAACAGCATGCTTGCCAATGCAAACTATGGTCCGACCAGTGGAAGTCCGCTACTGAATGCTGCTTCTTTCTCAGATGCCCTGTTGCAGTCAGGATTTGAGAAAGTGGATTATATCGGTGCTTTCAAAAGTGATTCTGACGCTGACAACTGGATGAAAGGATGGACAAACTTCGATCCGCAGAACACAGATTATTGATTCTGTAAACTTTTGAATATTTTTAAATCCTGGCACTCATGTGAGGCCAGGATTTTTTTCCTATATCCGTTGTCTTTTTTCTTTTTATTTTAAAATAATGCAGTAAATATTTGCATATTGCCATGACTGATTGTATATTTGTACTTGGAAATAAATAAAAGCGAGCAAACATCCAACAGGATATGGAATCATTATTTTTCAAATACATATTTTCAACTCTTCTTTTGATCCTCGCCGAAGGAAAACGGATGCTTGTATGTAATATTCGCCAATTAAACTTTTATTTATTACGTACAAATAACAGGCAAGCCCCTTAACATAGTATTAATTCTTCTTTCTCTTTCCCTTTTTCTTTTTTTTCCGGAAAGCTTGTCTATCGGGTAAATGAAGTATATTGCCACTATAAGAATGCTTTTCACATAGAAATAAACTGTTCTTTTTTCCGTCTTTTTGCATGCCTGCCTGCCCGTTTACCGGCTTCCTGAGGAAAAATAGGCATGAAATAAGGAAAAATACCATTTCTTTTTTTTAATAAAACCGGTCTGCTTTAGTACTAAAGTGGAGCAGTTTTAGTACTAAAGTTAGTCAACTATAGTACTAAAGTGGAACAACTAAGGTACTAAAGTTGATTACTTTCCATAAAAAAAAGGTTGTGTATGCTAAAAAGCCGGAAAAAATTGACAAAGCTGGCTTTTTTATTAAAATAAAATCTAAAAGTCATTTGATATTGTAAATAAATATTTATTAAATATTGAACTAACTGCATCGAAAAATATGACTTTTATGAATGAGTCACTAGAAGTGTATAATATTGGTGATTGGCTGTTTTAGTAAGTATTGATAAACGTTAGCCTTTTATTTTGGATGGTATTTTTAATCCTTTCACTTTATAAAACTACTTTCTACGACTCCTTTTTTTATATAGCCAATTCTTTGGATGCTCTTTTAGTCTGCAACGCAGTTGCCGTTTCGTAGCCCGGTGTCAGTCAACCCAATGTCGTGAATTTAAGTAGATAATAATAAGTGTTTTATTAAAAAATAATAAATGACGTGTTAGGATAAGGCCTTATAGATATCCTCTCTCATTCTGTTACCCGTAACATTAGCCGCTATATATTCCACTTGCATTCAATCTACTTTGGGATTAAGCCATCCAGGCAGGAGTTTTCTCTCCCCCGGTGAAGAAAAGTAAAAGGTAGAAATATGAAAACAGTTTTTACTTCTTACCTTTTATCTTTTACCTGCTACTTTATAAGCTGGCCGGTAAAAGTAATGGCAAAGGAATTTCGTTTTTTTTCGGCAAAGGTGTAGCAAATTACCTTATCATTCATGGCAAAATACGGATGCGGATGGTTTTGTTCTCCTGAGAAAGGCATGGCAGATGCAATATCAATTTCTGCTTTTGTTTCTATATTATAAAAAGAAACCCGTACCGAATCTGTTATTTCCCATTCTTTGTACCCATGATCTCCCACCAGGTATTTCCCGGATTTACTGCTGTAAGCATGGCCCAGTGCCTCCGGCCACACCAGTTCCGGTTCACCGAAACTTCGTTTTTCATAAATGTATTCTATCCGGCATACCCCTTTGCCTCCCCGTTGCCGTCTTTGTCGATATACCAGAGGTATTTACCCGACGCGTCCCACCATTCGTGGTAAATATTATTGGGTTTTGGAAAAACCGGAAGTGCTTCCCCGTCCTGGTAAATGATCCACATCCGGTTATCAATGGCAATCCGTTCCCGTTTTTCTCCGTATTGCCCCAGGTCGTCCCGGAAGTAATCCTGTGCCGCCAGCATTACATCATTATAGACCGGATGCATTTGCGCATGGTTGTACCGCCTGTCAAGTATTTTCCATAGCTGTGGTTTCCTGCCGTCAATGGGAACAATACCCAGATAGGTTTTATTATTTGCCGGATAATGTCCGGAATCAAAAGCGAAGCTTTTCCTGTCAGCCGAAGGAGAAAGATGTGTTACTACCTGCCGGGGCGGTAAGGCATTATCCAGAAAGTGGGGAATCTTTGCTACTTTTTCTATCTTATCTTTCGGAAGTGGCCCTCTTTTCACCAGATCGTAGAAATCCCCTTTGAACTTTTGATCTTTCGGAGGTTTCACCCAATAGACTTCGCCGGTAGTAACATCCACATAAGAAGAAGAGGAGGTAATCTTCATATCCTTGTATTTCCGTATTTCATCCTGTTCCACATCAAAGAGTGCCAGTTCAAAATTATCCCTGTCCTTTGTCAACCAGAACCAGATGTATTTCCCGTCGTCCGTAATACTCGGATTGGTATAATACATAGATATCTGATGGTTGGCGATATGTGTATCCAGGATATAGGAAACAATCCCATTCCCGTTGATGTACTTCCTGAAATGCCGGGAAGTATCCAGTTTATCTTTCAGGTATTGTTCTGCCTGATTATTTTCTACGGCATTGTATGCCTGAGACCAGGAAGTATTCATTGCTAAAAAGAAGCACAATGACATTCTATATAGGTTATTTCTTTTCATGGTTGTTTTTTTGTCATGGATTCATCCATTTAAGTGCCGTGTGCTGAGGCCTCACGGCTAATAATATGTCGCCACTCTATGGCCTGTTGGTGAGATAGGTATGTGTTAATATATTCCCACATTCTCTCATTCTCATATTATCACATTGGCACATTGGCACATTATCATATTGGCACATAATTATTCACTTCTTCAGATTGGTGGATTATCACATAGGTACATTTATAATTATTCTTTTGTCAGATGAATTAACTGCTCCACTTCTACAAAAGCAACTGTCTGGATTCCCAACACAGTAGTAGTATAGCAGATATATTTATCATCAAGACAAAACTGGGGATGCGGGTCCGCATGATAGGGAGCTCCCCTTTTCGCATAGCCGATAGGGAAATCAGAAACGATATTGATTTCCTTCTGAGTTCGGGTATTGAAAAAAGCCAGTTTGCATCCGGTTTCCCAGGTATAGGTGCCGATATCCCCGGCAAAATAAGTACCTGTTTTATCACAATGAGAGTGGCAGGTGCCGTTTTCCCATACATTTACCTTTTCGTTAGAATTCAAGTCATAATACTCCGTTCCATTATCATAATCCACATAGTAAATCCGGCTTCCGTCGGCAGCCCACCACTCGTGGGTATGCTGTTTTACCTGCGGTTCCGAATCAGGATAGATAGGAAATGCTTCCTGTCCTTTTCTGATAAGCCATATGCGGTTTTGATACCATATCTGTTCACCGGTGTTTCCATCCCGCCAGTGGTCCTGTGCAATAAGCTGAAGTTCTGGATCTACCGGACTGAACTGTCCGTGATTATAACAGACATCAAACTCCTGCCATTTGATAAAAGGAGATCCGTCTAAAGGTAACTCTCCGATGGTCCACTTATTTCCATCATGGGAATCTATATTTACGGATGTCTTTGCAGCATTGAACGTAAGATGAGTGGAAGGCCTTACCGAATAGGTTCCTTTTCCGTAATTCAACCGGTTAATAAGCACTGGCAAGGTCTCCGGATCCGGTTTCTTTTTGTACAGACTTCGTCCTGCAAACCAGTAGGCCTCTCCGGAATCAAGGTCAATCAAAGGAGTTGCATCCTCAAACCGTGTATCCGGAAAAGTATAGATGGTGTCTCTGGCAAAATCGATACATCCCAGTGTCCTTCCCTGGGAAGGCGGATTCGCGCAATAGAACCAGTAATACCGCCCATCATGTGTATAACTTATGTTCGTAAAGTAAAAAGACAGTTGAAGCGGTGCTACATGTGCTTTCAATACATAACTTTCTACACCGCTTTGCGGATCCTGCCATTTCACAAAAAGAGAGGAGGTGGAAGGGTCACGTGTCTCCTGTCCTGCTACTCCGGGACACAAGCATACCAGCATCATTAATAAGCAATATCTGTTCATAATATAGAAAATTTATAAATGTGTTAATTTGATAATTTGCCAATATGTCAATATGTCAATGAGGTAATGTGCCAATGTGCTAATGAAATAATGAGGAAATAAACTAATGGAAAATAAGTTTATCTTCCTGTATAGTTCTTTATTCCTTTATTAAGTTTATCTTCCCTTAATTTACCATCACCAACTCACATTGACACATTATCATATTGGTACATTATCATAATATCATCCATTTAAGCGCCGTGTGCTAAGGCCTCACGGCTAATGATATTTCGCCACTCTGTGGCTTGTTGGTGAGATCGGTATGTGTTAATATATTCCCACATTATCTCATTATCTCATTATCTCATTGACACATTGGCACATTATCATATTATCATCCATTTAAGCGCCGTGTGCTAAGGCCTCACGGCTAATGATATTTCGCCA
>JAJQEC010000098.1:23155-28133 GCA_021201815.1 Candidatus Azobacteroides sp.
GTGGCTTGTTGGTGAGATCGGTATGTGTTAATATATTCCCACATTATCTCATTATTTCATTCTCTCATTGGCACATTGGCACATTGGCACATTATCACATTGGCACATTAATTATATTATCACATTATTAAAATATTGTTTTTTGTACACTTTCGTTGGTAGTGTTGGTAATTTTGATGATATGTGCCCCTGACGGAACTTGTTTTTTAGGAATTACCATTTCCGTAGCATTTACATACCGGTCATAAATTACCTGACCCAACATATTAAAGATACATACCCGGTTTATCTGGTCAGCCATCTTGGAAATAATTACTTCTGCAGGATTTGTTGTGATCAGAGGGTTATTGTTATTTTCTCCCACTTTCTTTGCAGACATGCCGTTTTCTTTTGCCATCCAGGAAATACTGAACAGGTTTACATAGCTATCTCCGTTAAAAGAAGCCCGGATTATAATATTCTCCATCTCTTCAAAAGCAGTTCCGGCAGTTTCCAGTTTCACTTGTTCTTCACCTTCTGCTACAGGAGTAAATTCATGTTCCAGCGTTATCTTGTTATCTTCTGCAGAAACCAAAATAATTTTTACGAATGCGTTATCCGCCGCGCCCAGTTCTACCGTAATCCAGTCAATACCTCCGGAAATAACAGAGCTTTCCAGGGTTACATTCCTCTTTGCTCTTACCAGCCTTTTCCCATCGCCGTTTATATCCAGCTTGGCATAATAATCATAATTTCTCTTTAATGACCACATAATGTCATTTACTCCTTTTAATACCGGATTGGCGTGTAAGGTGGTATCATTGGTTTCATGGTCGATTGTATAGAATCCTTTATTCAGTTCCGTATCATCATTGACATACCCCCACAGGTAGGTCCCTTTTACCCAGGTTCCTTCTCCATTATCTCCCTGTTTTTCTTCAGCGAAAGAATTTTCCCAGCTTTCAGCGATTGACTGCGCATTCAATGTACAGGCAAAAATAAATGCTAAAAGTGACATAGGTAGTGATCTTGTTTTCATTTTGTTTTAAATTTATGTATTAATAATTAAGTAATGAGAGAATCTTTGTCTCTCCATATCCTTTTCAGAATAATATTATCAGTCTCCGTCGGCCGTCAGAAAATAGTTTCCGCTCAGAAAGAAACTTTGTAGCTCCATTCACCGGTAGAAGAAGTGAGGGTTACAATATATATATCTTTTGCAAATTGTTTCTTAGGAATAATGACTTCCGAACTATTCACCGACTGTGTATATATTTTTTGTCCCAATGCATTGAAAATACAAAGAGTAGCATTCTCCTGCGGTATACCGGACAGAAGTATTTCTGCCGGATTGTTTCTTAGTTCCGGTTTCTGCAGTTCCGGTTGCCGGATATCGGTTTGTGTTCCTTCTTTTGGCAAATAGGAAATAGTAAACAGATTAAAATAACTGTCCCCGGCAAAAGCTGCCCGGATAATAAATTCATCCACATCCTCGAAGGCAGTTCCGGCAGTTTCCAGTTTTATCTGTTTTACGTCAGCTTCAACAGGTGTGAAATCATACGAAAGATTCACTTTACTATCTGCCGCAGAGATAAGGGTAATTCTTAAAACCGCTCCCGCCACATTGTTCATATCTACCGTAATCCATTCGATGCCTCCGGATATGATATTACTTTCCAGGGTAACATTCTTACGGGCACGGATCAGGTTTCGTCCATCATTGTCCGCATCCAGTTTCATATAATAATCATAACTCCTTTTCAACGTCCACATAATATCGTCTACGCCTTTCAGGAGTGGATTGGCATGCAAGGTGGTATCATTCTTTTCATTTCCCAGGGTATAAAACCCTTTGTTCTCTTCGGTCGCGTCATCTACATATCCCCATAGGTACGTTGTTTTCAACCATGTTCCTAGCCCTTTATCGCCCTGGTTTTCTTCGGCAAAAGCATTTTCCCAGTTTTCTACGACCGGTTGGGATTTTATTAAGTTACTTATAGAAAAAGTAAAAACCGCCAGGAGTAATAGTTTTGTTTTCATTTTGTTATTGTTTAGTGGTTAATGAATTAGTATATTTTTGTCATCTGCTTAGTTGTTCCGGTTCTTCCGTAAAAGTGATTGCAATAGTGGATTCTTCTGTTTTGGAAAAAGTATAACAAATCACGTTGTCATTCATAGCAAAATGGGGGTGAGGATCGGCATTCCAACCGGGATAAGGCATAGAAGTAACTACATCCGTTTCTTTACCCGTAGAAATATTATAAAAAGAAACCCGTACGGAATTTGTTTCTTCAAATGTTTTATGTCCATGATCTGCTATCAGATAACGGGAACGGGAATCCGTTTCCGCATGTCCCAGAGAATTGGGCCATACCAGCTCCGGTTGTCCGAATGAACGGGTGGAATGATAATATGGCACGCGGCAAACGCCCTTTCCGCCATAGTTGCCCTTTTTATCGATATACCAGAGGTAATCTTCCCCGGCATCCCACCATTCGTGATAAATGTCATTTCCTTCCGGGAAGACAGGTTTTACTTCCCCGTCACTATAGGCAATCCACATCCGGTTCTGAATAGGTACCTGAGCTCCTATTTCTCCGTATTGTCCGGGATAGTCATAAAAATAATCCTGTACTACCAGCATCGCATCATCATAAAACGGATTCATCTGAGCATGATTATAACGCCGTTCCAGCTCTGCCCATACTTCCACAGGGTCTCCGTTGGCCGGAATTACTCCGATCCAGGTTTTGTTATTGGCATAGTATTGCCCCGAATCAAAACAGAATTTTGTTTTGGACGCATTGTATATAAGATGGGTCACCACCTGCCGGGGAGGCTTACAGTTTGCTACAAAATGAGGGATTTTATTTATCACTTCCATCTTGTCATTTTTCCCGGGTCCTCTTTTATATACTCTATAATAATCCGTAGGCTGACGTTGCTCCCCTTTCGGTTCTACCCAGTATACATCTCTTGTTTCCACATCTACAAGAGAAGAACTTTCCGCAATTTCCATGTTATCGAACTGTAATACCTCATCCTTTTCAAAGTCGATAAGCGCCAGTGTATTCAGGTTATCCTTCTGCACCCAGAACCACATATAGCGGCCATCATTGGTAAAAGAAGGAGACGTAAAATACATGGTGGACTGTTGTTTCCCCGGCTGAGGTGTCAGGACATAACTTTTTACACCGTTGGTATTTGTAAATGTCTCAAAGTGCGCGGAGTTCTCCAGCCTTTCCCGGAGTTGCCGGCTTATTCCTTCCTCATCCATTTTAATGGAATTGTGCCAGTCTTCTATTACCAGTTGTTGTCCATAGTTAAAACTACAGAAGAGAAGACTGCTAAAAATGGTAAGAATATGTATCTTATATTTTTTCATATAACATATTATTTAAATGGGATGAGCATCTGTTTGTCCGGGTACTCGATTTATTTACCGGAAGTCCTTCAGATACTGGATTCGTGATAAATCCCCAATGCTTTTAATAAGGCTTCCAGGTAATAATAATCCGCATAATTGATATTGGTATCTATTTCTGTTTTCTGATTCCAGTGTCCTACCGAATGTAGAAGCAGGCATTTGTAATATTCCTCGGTTGCCAGATACTCTTTCGTTGTTAGGTTATTAAGAAGCCCGATGGCTATATTGTGATATTTTAATTCAAGATCTGCATTATCAATCAGTTTACTCAGGTCAAACAGCGCACAGGAGGCAATTGCTCCGGCCGAAGCATCACGGTACGTATCCGGAATGCCTGGATCATCGAAATCCCAGTAAGGTACCAGATCACCCGGAAGGCGGTCGATAAAGCGGTCGGCAATATGGCAGGCAAGATCGAGGTACTTGCTTTCGCGGGTATATTTATACATCAGGTTATACCCATAAATCGCCCAGGTTTGGCCGCGTGCCCAATCGGAAGAATCTTCATATCCCTGATGGGTCTTTTGTTTTACGATAGCACCATTCATCTTATCATACTCAACCACATGAAAAGTACTATAGTCCGGACGCACATGACTTTCTGCTGTTTTGTCCGCATGAGCGCGGGCTATTCCGGAAAAGCGGGGGGCATTGAATTTATCCGCAGAAAACATTAACAGTTCCAGATTCATCAGGTTATCAATAATCGTATTGTGATATTCCTGTGTCAGTGTATCCGCAAGATTTCCCCAGGAAAGCAATGTTCCGACAGCAGGGTTGAATCTTTTGCAAAGAGTTTCCGAAGTTTGCCTGAGTACCGGTAAATAGCTTTCGTTATGGGTCAGGCGAAATCCGTTTCCATAGCTGCAGTAGATCATAAAGCCGATATCATGAATTCCTTCGTAGTGCTGGATAGGCTCTAGTATTTCGGTCCAGTGTTTTGCCGGTTCCAGCCAGGTATTATCACCCGTAAGTTCATATATATACCATAACGAACCTCCGTAGAATCCACTTACCCAGCTTTCAATACCAACGGTACGGATTGTTCCGTCTTTATAGGAATTCCTTGGTATTTTATTTCCGGTTCCCACATATTTCAGAGACTTTGTATACTGATGGATGATAAAATCTTTTAAAGAATCCACATCAAAATTTATCTGTTCTTTTTCTGTCCGGTTCAGCAGGGAGTCTTTATAAGTCATTTCCTGTTTTTCATCACAGGAGAAGAAACAGGTACAACATCCTAATGCCAGCAGAGCTAAGAGTCTGATTGTCTTTTTCATCTTGTAAAATTGTTATTTATTTCTATTTGTTTGTTATTTATGTGAAGCATGTACTGGTTTTTACTAAACCCCACCCCTTTTGGTTCCGCCAAAAGGTACTTTCCTTCTTTGAGGGGAGAGTGGAAGGTATCTCGTCAGTAGCAGAAAATTATTTCAAAAGAACACCGGTTGTTGAAATAACCTCACTTCTCCCACATTACCACATTGGCACATTCATTAATTCCATTAGTTCTCTGCTCCTTTTCCATATCCCGGGTTCTGGTAAAAGCCTTCCGGATTTCTTGTAAGC
>JAJQEC010000100.1 GCA_021201815.1 Candidatus Azobacteroides sp.
CATCTTAATATCCTTTTTAAAGGTATATTTTTATATAAACCCCGCAAAGTTACGAATAATTAATGAAATATGTCCATATAAAGAGTAAAAAAATGATTTTTTGTAATCAAAATTCTCTATAATGTATTAAAATGTAAAATTAAATAAAAAAAGACGGATTAATTGTTATGACTTTCATGATATTTTATTATCCAAAAATATAGCCTTCACAGACATCCCGTCTCTGAAGGCTATTCCTTAACTATATAAAAGAAACCTAATAAAAATGCGGATTATTTTTTTGCACCGGACATAATACCTGCGTCCGAATCATCATTATTCAACCGTTTGTTTCCTCCCTGATACTGGCGACCGAAATCCAGATTAAAGCTAAAGTTTACAACAAATACTTTTGTCAGGTTGTCTGTATAAACATCAGAGATATTGGGTGTCAGGGCAGAATAATTCTGGCTTCCCTGTGAATAGGTTTTTGAAAACGGATTAAATACACCTGCACTTAGACTCCATCTGGGTTTATTATATCCGACCATGATGGAATGAAAGTTTTCACCGATCGTTTTGGTTTCACCCCAATAATTGTTCCAACGGCTGGAAGCATCCGCATTCAATATCCAGTTTTTATAGTTAACAGATAAAGAACCACGGATATGAAAGTTTCCATAGGTGTGTGTATATGTTTCCCCGTAACTTATATAGCGGTTATAACCAGGAATCACAGATAATGTAATGTGGTCTTTCCATGGTCTTACTTTAAGAGCCAATTGTGTATAAAGACGGTGAAAGCCCTTTTGATTGACATTGGAACGGATAAATTTTCCGTTTTCATATTCAATCTGCTCCATAATCGGTTTGTGGTCATAGCTATATCTCATGAAAAATTCTGCTCCGAATATACTTTTATTGTAACCCGCATTAAGGGTATGCGTGTAAAACCAAACTGTTTTAAGATCGGGATTACCACGACGAATCTGAAGGGAATCTATCTCCTGGTCTACATTATTCAGATCCGAAAGGGAAGGGGAGTAGCCTGAAATATAACCATGATAACGAACATAGGAGTTATCATTTATATTATAAGTTACCCGGGCTGTCGGACGAAATATAAACTTCTGATTTTTTGTATCTCCCTGACTGTTATAAGTCCTCATTCCACCGATTCCGAACATATAATTGAATTTATTTCTTTGCTATTGATATTCCACATATCCGTAAGTTTCTGCAAATTTCAGGTTGATATCCATATTTACATTTCCGGAATATATATTATCCGTATAACTTTGGTTGTGCTTAATACCGACAGAAAGCCTGCTACTCTCAAATCCTTTTTCATATATTCCTTCTCCGATTAATGAATATTTATCACCTGTTACTTTCGAATAAATATCAGTCAGAAGTATCTCTTCCTGTTTTTCCTGATATTGACGTATCGATTTGGAATCAATATAAGTTCCCACAAGGTTAAAGATCAGTAACTGATTCTTTTGAAGATTATGCTGATAATACAAGTCTAATGAAGGAGCTTTGCTTTTCCAGGAAGAAAGATCGGAAACAGATAAGGGCGTATTACCATCGGAAGAAGTAATGATACTATTCCGGTTTGTAAATTCCTCAGGCGTATCCTGTAGGTTGTATCTGAAAGTAGCATTGAATAAATATTTATCTGTCTCACTCAGGTTATAATTAAGTCGCATGTTTACCATATCTGTCTTGAAAGAAGTAGGTTGTCCTTCTTCTTTACGAACCAGTGTATGATCGGGGAAATGGAATGTTTCTTCATTTTCCCGGGTCCAGTCTATTTCTCTTCTGGACCAATATACATTTGCTCCGAATTCCGATTTTTTATAATTTACTTTTCCGGAAGCAAAGTTTTCTCCCCAGCCCATTTTATTATAAGGGACATTGAAAAGATTGGCAGACACACTTCCTCCTGATAACCGTTGTTTGGTAATGTAATCAATCACTGCTGCTGCATTGTTGTATCTCATTCCCGGACTGTCATGATATTCAATTCGTAAAATATCTTCCGGAAGCAGAGATACTACTTCTGCAATGGTTACTTCCACTCCGTTTATTCTTAGCTGAACTCCTTCGCCTCCGGGAACTGTGATTTCATTTGTTAACGGATTGACAATAATACGTGATAACTGCAAATTACGCAATAAGGTAACACCACTGTTGGAAGCTTTAATTTGAGAAGCAGTCGGAAGAATAATTTTTCTGTCTGCTTTTTGTATTACACTACTTGCTGTTACGGTTACTTCGTCTAACGATGTCTCCGAAGGTTTCAGATATAAATTTCCCAAGTCTTTGTCTTCATTGAGAACATTAATATCCAGGTAAGTTTTACCATAACCGAAAAAAGTGGCAGATAAGATATAATTGCCCGGATAAATATTTTCAAATATAAATTTACCGGTTGTATCCGAAGAAGCACCTTCTACAAAAGTAGAATCTTTCTGAAGTAAAACCAAAGACGCATATTCGACAACTTCATCGGTATTTTTATCAAGGACAATACCAGATAGTCTGAAAGAGTTTCCATAAAGCCAAGTACTCAAAATACTTAATCCGATAGCAAGAATAAATTTAGATTTCATAATATAGTTTTATTATTTGTTAATTTCTGTATGTATGACATATATTCCAATCAAAAAGTTACAACTACTTTATTTGTTCTCTAGAGAATTGTACTTTCAGGTTGTATTAAACAATATACTACTTCTATGCCAGAAATTTATAAAGCTACAAATCAAACACTTGAATCTAAAACAGCTTTCCTCAAGTGTATATTTTTTTTACACTCCGATTTTTTTCTTTACAATATAACATATCTGTAAGTAAGTATTTATAACATATTTTCCTAATAATTTTGAGGATAAAAAGGTATATAGGAGGAAAAAATAAGAATTTTAATGAAGCTTAAGGAGTATTACGGTTCCCTTATTTCTTTTATCAGAATTTCATAAAATAATTTGCCAGCCTGTTTTTCTACCCACGGGCAATGGCCACATTTGGTCAGTCTGATCATTTTAAATCCGGTTATCTTTTTCGACAAACATTCTTCCACGCCGGCAACCGGATGAGGATCATATACTCCATGAATGGCTGTTACAGGACATTTAATCGAAGAGGCCTGATTAATCAATTCTCCGGTTTTGCGTAATAACGAGGCTTCTTTCCAGACTTTTCGGAATATTTGAATATCTAAGGATACAACTGGTATTTTTGTTTTATCAGGATCATAGGAATCTGCCATAGACATAAGTTCTCCGAAGCGCAGAAGATCCGCATTTGCTGCTTTCTGTGAATGGATCCGCTTAAGGAGAAATTCTGTTTCTTTCCTGTGAATTACATCCAATCTTTGCAATCGGACAGGAAGTAAATCTTTTACAAAAGATTCTTCAAAAGGGGCGGCACTGATCAGAATAAGTTTTTTCACCCATTCCGGATACCTGGCGGTAAAAAGATATGCTAACCAGGCTCCCCATGAATAACCGACAAGAATGACAGGAGATTTTATAGTGCAGGTAAGCTGGGTATGCAATTCTCTTATCTGTCCCTGGATGTTGTCCTGAGTCTGATAAAATTCCAACACGCCAAACTCGGAAGAAACTGTTTCACAAACCGGTTGCATTTCTCCCTGTGCCCCGGGTCCACCATGAAGCAAAGCAGCATGGTAAGGCGGATTACCATATTTTTTTATAGAACGATTTGTTTTGATCTTATTTCCAGCGTTTCAAAGTCGGAAAAAACTTTTTCATTTCAAAAAGAGCACTTTCCCGGGTAAAATTGTAATTATTTTCCCTATTGAACTCTTCCAGGTGTTTTACACAGACCTCAATCATTTCATCCATGGTGACATCACTTGTAAATCTGCCGTCTTTAAAACAGTGTATACAATATTCATTATTTGAGCTACCATCTTTATTGGTACCAAAATGTCCGGATTGCTTCATTGGCATTCCACAACTTTGACAAATCATTGTTTCCATTTTTAATTGAAATTAAATAAACAAAACACTCATACTCTCTGCAGCAAATATAAAAATGTTCCCGGTATTTTTAGTATATTTGTTTATATATTTCTGTAAATAAAAGGTAATTAATTAAATTTATTCGTATGCTGGAAATTCCTGAATCAAAAACAATGGGAGAGCAGGTAAAAGCCGTTTTATCCGGTAAGAAAGTACAAACAGTCCTTCCGGCAAACAGCCCTCACAAATTTACATGGTACAACGGTGATCCTTTGTTATATGATAAGATGTTAAAAGGTAAAACGATTATAGATGCAAACGGACATGGGATGTTTGTGGATATCCATTTTGATTCACATTTTCATTTAACAATAGGTGACGGGACAAATATGCGTTACTATCTCCCTTATGAATCCTATCCGAAAAAATATCAATTATTAATTATTTTTGAAAATGAAAGTTTTCTGGCTTTTACGGTTTCAATGTACGGAGCTATTTATGTGTATGAAGGAGAACTGGAAAATGCTTATCATCAGAAAAGCCGGAAGAGTGTTTCTCCTTTATGTGAAACTTTTGATAAATCTTATTTTGACAACTTATTCCGCCAAGTGAAAAAGAATATGTCCGTAAAAGCTTTTCTGGCAACAGAACAGCGTATTCCCGGATTAGGAAATGGTGTATTGCAAGATATTCTTTTTCATGCAGGACTGCATCCCAAAAGGAAAGCAGCAGAACTTACCGATTTTGAAAAAGAAGAATTATTTTACAGTTTGAAAGTGACATTAAAAAATATGACCGCACAAGGAGGCCGGGATACGGAAAAGGATTTATCAGGAAGTTTTGGTAAATATAAAACCTTACTTTCAAAGAATACGTACAAAAACGGATGTCCTACCTGTGGGAATGAAATTACAAAAGAAGCTTTTATGGGAGGAAGTGTATATTACTGCAACAGTTGCCAGAAATTATAGTGTTTCTTTTTCTATAAAATAAAAAAGGAGATGGTAAAGTCATCTCCTTTTCAGTTTTCATTTTATCTTTTATAAAGGAATAGTGATATCCACCGTAGCAGTTTCATTCCTTTTTACTGTGATACCTTGTGTTCCTCCGACCCATTGTTTATCACCGTCCGTATAAAAAACAGCAAAATAAAGAGTGGTTTGAGAATCTGTTATATTCAATTCCGTGAAATTCAATTCAAAGCTGGCTATTCCGTTTGCATCTGTTACAACTTGTTTGGATGCATCAGCGGTATTTGTGTCATCTGTTACCGCATTTTTAAACATATATACCGTAACTCCCTCTTTTTCTACTCCTAATGCATTTTTAACATTTACTTTCACATAAGCACCTAACCATGGAGCATCATCATCGTCACTGTCGCAGGAAGTAAACCCGACTACAACCGCCACTAATAAATATAAAATCCAATTCTTTTTCATTGTATCTTTTTTATTTTTTCCTACTTTTTTGTTTATAGTGGTTGTTCGGATTTTTCCACAGATAAGTGTTTTCCGATTCCGGATTCTTATCACTAAGATTAACAATTCAATCTGCGGAATGTTTATTTTTTTATAAAATCCTGTTGTTTTACTAAAACGGTTTCCTGAAAAGTATTATTGTATGCCTTTATAGAAGAAAAGAGGTTTACCTTTACTGGTAAACCTCTTATTCATAATAAAAGAAAAAAACTTCTTATTTATTTTTTGATAATCTTATGAGCTTCCTGTGAATTTCCATAAGAAACAATCACTAAATACATTCCTTTTGGTAAATCGGAAACATTAATGTTATCTGTTGCTTTTACCGTTTTAACAACTTCTCCTCTTAATCCCAAAATCTGTACGGACTCAATTTGCTTATCGCTTAAGATCCAGATCATGTCATCTGCCATAGTCGGATAAACCACACTCTTTGTTTTATTATCTTCCGTATTTTTAATTCCTGTAGGATCGGGAATATACGGAGCAATCAAAGATGCATTGTTCGTAAATATTCTCAATTCTCCCGGAGTCATAGGTAAAACAGTGCCGCCACTTATTTCTTCTCCTGTAAAATAATCATACCATGTTGTTCCACTGGGTAATGTGGCTGTTTTGTCAAGTCCCAGAAATCTCTGACCATCTGTGGAATAATCTTCAACTCCAAAATTACCTATCACATGGACTTTGTCTTCTCCGTAGCTCCAGTTTGCAAAACGGACAATGCTACCACTGGTTATTCCCGCAGAAATAGAACCGTTAGAAAAAACTTCTGATAAGAGTTTTGTTCTTAACTGAATAATTTGTGCTACTTTTTTATAAGTAGAGACACGCAAATCATCCGAAAGCCAGCCTAATATTTCGGGTACAGGTTTCGGGTCTACCCGGCTTGAATTGTCATGAGTAATACTAAAATCATATCCCATTTCTTCAAATTGCCATAACATTTTAGGACCTTGTAAAAGAACATTGAAAGCTACGTTTAAAGGTACCCTTGCTAAACGGGCTTCTTCATTTTCCAGGATAGTCCGGCCATTTCCCCAGGTTTTAGCTTTGTAGAAATTCCGTTCTTCATCATGGCTTTCACAATAAGAAACCCATCCTTTTTTATTAGCTCCTGTAAAGCTGTCTCCACTCTGTAGCCAGCCCATCGCTGTTTGTGAATACGCATCGTTTGTATTATTCCAGCAAAGCATTCCCTGATTAACAAAACCTTGTTCTTCACCACCTACCCAATGTTCAAGAATAAAATAAACGTCTTCTTTTACTGCTTTTAATGAAGCATAATAATCATTGATAATATCGATTCTGCTATCTCCGGTTCTACCATCACAGTCTTCTCCGCAAAAACCTTTGGTAAGGTCCATCCGGTAACCATCTACTTTATATTCTTTTACCCAATACTCCAATACCCGTTTGAAATAATCTCTTGTTCCGCTGAAATTATGATTATAATCCTGATTCACACTATCGCTATGCGGAGCTTCTGTGTTATACCATGGATTGTTAGATGCTACCCCATTGGTTCCGTAATACAACTTAGCAAAAGGGTGATTACCGGTAGAATGATTAAACACCATATCCAGAATTACGGCAATTCCTCTTTTATGACATTCATCTATAAATGTTTTATATTCATCCGGCGTTCCGTACGCTTTATCCGGTGCAAAAAAGTGATTCGGATTGTATCCCCAGCTTATATTGCCATCAAATTCTGTAATAGGCATTAACTCAATTGCATTCACACCAAGTGATTTCAGATAATCCAATTTTTCTGTAACTGCTTTAATCGTTCTGCCAGCACTAAAATCATAGACCCATAACTCATAAATTACCAGATTGTTTTTGTCAGGAGCGCTCTTACTAAAATTCAACGTTGCCTCACTCCATTGAAAAGCTGGTTTATTGGTCTGAAAAACAGAAACCATACCATCTCCTTTAGCCGGATAAGTCAACCCGGGATAAATTTCAGACAGGTATCTGTCATCATATGGGTCAAGAACTTTTTCCGTATATGCATCACTGATTTGGATGATCTTATTATTAGTATTTACCGCATACTGGAAAGCATATTCTTTTCCCGGAGTCACATTATCCAACGTAATCCACCAGTAACCACTGTTTCCTTCTTTTTTTAACTGGTAATCGTTTTTATAAGCCCAGTCATTAAAATCCCCTAATAAAAATATGTTATCAGGCAGGTTACCGGATTTGTCTTTTGCATACATAATTAATGTAACCTTAGAAGGATCATTTTCATAATAGTTAATTCCCTCCTTCAATCCGGAAGGACGGTTTGCATCTGTCACTGCTTGCGGTACACATATAAAAACCGTATCCCGTGAAATTTCCCCATTTGATTTTTTAGCTTCTGCAATACACATATAATCATCTTTAGAAGAAAAAGTATAGGTATGTGACAACGTAGTGCCGGAAATCGTTTTTTGCGTTACCCCATTAATTATAAGTGTGATATCTGCAGTTTCAGAAGAAGAAATAGAAAAATCGACACTGGATCCCTGGGGTAATATCTGGTCTGTTTCCGGCAAATCAAATCGAACCTGAAGTTCCGGGTCATATATAGTAACAAAAATATCTCCGCCATCTGCTTCTTTTCCTTCTTTGCTATCACTATGGGAACCATCATTAAATACAAAACAAAGTTGTTCAAAGGTATTGCCTACCGCTTCTGCACAATTATAATAATTGTACATATTATCGATAATTAAAACCCATTTGTCATTCTCTTTTTGCAATTTATATTTTTCTTCTTCGGAACGCCATGTGGGTGCACATAACCATTGTTCCTTTTCTCCGGTACTGGTTGTTACGGTTACTCCAGTATGAGCATAGCAATAATCAGCATTTACCATTCCTTTGTTTCCCTGAGTCGGGTCAAAAATAACCTTTATAGTACCGGTATAGCCTTTTGTAATAAAAGTTGGTTCTGTAGTTACTACCTGCGCAGATAAAAATCCGGCAAGCATCAAATAAAAAATAAATAAGATACTTTTTTTCATGATTATATTGATTAGAAATAATTAGTACTCTAACGTATGTAGCATATAAGGATACAAGAAGATTAATAGTTCCCGTTAAACAAATATAAATATTCATTTAACGATGCTAGATTACTTCTTTTTCTCCTTAAAAAGTATCTTAGCTTATTAATAATTAAGGGATTTTTTATGCAAACGTTTGCATAATTTCTGCTGTATAAAGAGTGGTTTTTGCACTATTTATATTTAACAAAAATATGAACATTAAACAAATGTTGTTAGATGACGAAGAAAGATTTCCTCTCCGCTATTTACCCAGTTTTTAAAATCATCGTCCGTAGGAAAAGCATTATCATTGAGAAGAGTTTCCATCTTTTTTATATCAAATCCGGTTGAATAAATACCTTTTCCTGTGGAGGTTGCATCTTTTGCATTTACCATTTGTTCCACATGTGAAGGCACCATCAGAACCGGTTTATTCAGGTAAAAAGCTTCACAAATAGACTCAAATCCGGCAGTAGAAAGATATCCTCTGCAATTCCCCATATATTCAATAAATTTTTTATCGTCAATAGTAAAGAAGATTAAATTTTTATCTATCTCCCATCTTTCCGGTACACCCTTTTTATCCCAAAAACAAACTAAAGGAACAGCAGGATTCTTTTCATGCCATTTACGGATATCATCTTCATACCCATGATTTACTATATATATCAGAAAATATTCTTTTTTTTGAGGTCTCAGTTCCCGGATTTCTTTTCTGATGAGTGGAGGAACTACGGCGATTCTTTCTGCAAGATTATCTTTTAACGGATAAAAAGAAAGAGCCAGTGTTTTGGTTGACCCGACAGTGTTTAGTAATACATGTAACCGTAAAAACATATAATTCAGATCATCCCCTGTCCCGTATTTAAAATCCGGATGCCTGAGTAAATATTGATGTCCGATATTTATAACAGGAATATTATTTTTATAGCGTAGTTGCACGAATCCATTCAAAATTTCATAAAAATTTACAATCACATCCGGTTTCTTTTGTTGGATATGGGCATGAACAAATTCAATACTTTTCTTGTACTTTTTTAAGCGTTTAGGTGTAGTATTATATAAAATTGTCTTGAGCATATGGACATTTTTCCTGTTCTTTTTATATTTAAAGGAAAACGTGTCAAAAGAAAATACTTCTGCGTTTATTTCTTTGCGGAAAAAGGAGGGTATTTCCCTGTTTTTACTTTTTCCCAACAAAACAGATGTTACTTTGTGCCCATTACGAATAAGTAGTTCTGATAAGGTAATAGCCTGGGTCATATGTCCCCTGCCTTCTCCTTGTACAATAAAAAGATAGTTCATAAAACAGATATATCGTAAAGCCGTATAGCATAAAAATGCTACGGATATATTTATCAGATAGCGATTTTTTTCACCGGATTATTCGCAGGAGATTCTTGTACAAAACAATTATTATAATATACTATCTGCCAATTCCCTTGTTCATCTTCCGCTAGTGCCGATAAACTTTCTACCCAATCTCCGGAATTAAGATAAAGAATTTCATCATAATAGGTAATTTCCGGATGATGAATATGTCCGCAGATTACTCCGTCACATTTCTTTGTCCAGGCAATAGCAGCAATATTTTTTTCAAAATCACTAATATAAGAGACGGAAGCTTTTACTTTCCCCTTGATTTCTTGGGATAAGGAATAATAGGGAAGCCCTTTCTTTATTCTTCTGTAGTTGTATAATTTATTAATCCACAATAAAATATTATATCCTATATCTCCGATTCCGGAAAGCCATTTAAAATTAGAAGTTATAGTATCAAAAATATCTCCGTGCAAAACATAATATTGTTTGTTCCCGCTTTTATAGATGTAATCTTTTACTAAGGAAATATTCTGGAAATGCATAGGAATCATTCTATCCAGAAAATCATCATGATTTCCTCTTACATATATAATTTTTGTTTTATGCTGAATATCCAGCAGTTGCTTAATAAAGTTTGTATGACGCTTTTTCCATTTGGCTTTTTTGCCACGCATAATATTCCATCCGTCTATTATGTCACCGCAAAGAATAAGAAGATCACAACTGTAAACTTTTAGGAAATGAGTAACTTCCTTTGCTTTGGAGTATTTTGAACCCAAATGAATATCGGATAAGACAATAGTTTTATAGTGTTTCTTTTCTATCATTATGTATATTTTATAATCTTCTCAAAGAAAATACTCTGATATGACGACATAATGAAGAAGGAATGACAAAAAGATTAAGTTTTCGGATATAAACGAAAAAGGGATTACTGTATTTTTCAGCAATCCCTTTTATTATTTAATAAGTAGAAGACTTCTATCCTTCTTTTCATAAAGCTTATTTTATCATAAATTCCAGAATCTATTAAAAACAAATAAAACCTTAAAAAATTATGTCTGGAATAATATAATGGAGGTTTCTTCTTTTAAATCGGATGAGTTAAGAATCAGTCATCAATTTTGATTAATTTTCCATCTTTATTAAAACGTAATTCCAGATCATTGGATAGCTCTACTTCATAATCACCGGATCTCTTCCTTTCAATTTTATAAATATACGCATTGCTATAGTGCGTTTTAACATATTGTTGTATAAATGACGGAATAATAGCGGCAGGAACAGCAGCACGTTTTGTATTTACTTCTTTCCATTCTCCGTTTTTCTCGAATTCCAACTCCATGCCGTTTGTAAATACCACATCATAGGAAGTCGTTAAATATTCTTCATCAACCTTGATGTAAGATATTTTCTCATTAGGAAAATGGGTTTTAATAAAATTCATAGCAGTAACAGGAAGCTTACTTTCATCCTGAGTGATTACATCTTTCGCATGGATAAACTGAATAGTTATGAAACTCAGTAAAATAAAAAATACATTCTTTTTCATTTTGTTTATTTTTATGGTTTATACTCTTTTTCTTTACTTTATGATTAACTAAAATATGTATCACAAAGTTCAGAAAGGATTCTGGAAAGATTTGGGAATAAATAAAAGAAACCTTTTATTTTGTAAATTTTAACAGGAAGATGTGTCCTTCCCGAAAAGAATAAGATAGACCTATTTGATAGAGATTACAAATAGATTTCAGGATAGAAAGTCCAAGACCGGTAGAATCTTTTGAATTATGATCAGAAGAATGATAAAAACGATGAAACATTCTTTCTTTATCCAGGCTTTTTTCTCCTGAATTTTTTACAAGAAAGCAGTTTTTACGCAGGATAATTTCAATAACACCATGCACCGGAGTATATAAAAACGCATTTTTCAATAAGTTCGTTATTAAAACATGGGCCAGGATGTCATTCATAAGAACAACACATTTATTTTCTTCCTGAATATCTACCTGAATATTTTTATTTCCGTATACTTCCTTTAAATCCTCTACGGTATTTTTTATTATTTTATTCAGGTTAATTTCTTTTTCTTCCGGATACTGCCGGTTTTCAACACGGGAGAGAAGAAGAAGAGATTTATTCAGTTTTATGGCTCTTTGCAGAGTACTGTAGATTTGTTCCAGTTCTTCCAGTTTTTTTTCGTTCAACTCTGGATGTTGGGAAAACAGTTCTACTTTATTTAATGCAACAGCCAATGGAGTTTGCAATTCATGAGAGGCATTTTCAATAAATTCCTTTTGCTGTTCATATATCCTGAGATTCCGCTGACTCATCGTCCATGCAGCATCATTGAGTTGACTGAATTCTGTAATATTAGTTTTATTGTTTAAAGGAGGAAGAGGTTTTCCCGGCACGAGAGAATTTATCCAGATTAATAATTTCCGGACAGGAAAGAAGCTTTTTTTCAGAATGACAAGATTTACCAGCGTAATACACACCATCAATAAAATGTACAATACCACTATGTAAATAAAAATAGCTTCCAGCATGTCATCCCGCTCTAATGTAGACATGCTTATTTCCAGTTCATAATATTTGTCATCAGATGCTCTGAATACGGATTTGAAGATACGGATAGGAATATGTTCATCTCCTTCCGGGAAATAGGCTTCTGCATCATACCATTTATTTTTATACCCTTTCGCTTCCGATTCAGATAATGCTCTTATGGAATATCTGTCAAAAACAGTTTCATAAGGAATATTAAGTATCTCCGGATTTACCAAAGCCTTTTTTACAAATATATCCCGGTAACTTTCAAGCATATCATCTGTTTCATCTCTTATTTCCCGCTCTATAGCAAAATAAAAAAATATACTCCACACTCCTGCTACAATAAACAGAAACAGAGATAATTTTATATTGATATAACTTAAGAATTTCATAAAAATGAGAGGGTTTTATAATCTGGAAAAAATTAGTCTTCCTCTTTACATACAAGTTTATATCCGAAACCATATACTGCTACAATAGAAGGAATGGCTCCGGATTGTTTCAGCTTTTTTCGAAGGTTCTTTACCTGAGAATAAATAAAATCCAGGCTGTCTGCCTGATCAATATTATCACCCCAAGTATATTCGGCAAGAACCATTTTATGAATTACCTGTTCCGGATTACTGATAAAATAATAAAGAAGATCATATTCTTTCCTGTTTAATACCAGTTCTTTCTCCTTTACTTTTACGATGCGTTTATCCGGAAATAAACACACATTTTCCAGCACTATGCTTGTTTCTCCCTGAGTATGTTTTCTACGAAGTACGGATTTAATACGGGCATTCAGTTCTGCAAGGTGAAAAGGTTTTGCAATATAATCATCGGCACCAAGATCCAATCCGGTAATTTTATCTTCCAGCGAATCTTTTGCGGAAATGATAATTACATTTTCCCGTTTATGCATTTTCTTTAGAGTCTCCAGCAAAGTAAGGCCGTTACCGCCCGGAAGCATAATATCCAGTAATACACAATCATAATCATAATCATTTATTTTGAATGAGGCTGTTGTAAAATCAGAAGCAGTTTCAACAATATACATTTCTTTTTCCAGGTAAGCCTTAATTGTGTTCCTTAATCCTTCCTCGTCTTCAATTATTAATATTTTCATATTTGTACTGAATAAGACTGGTCATGGTAATAACAAAAATAATCATTTTTTCGGGAAAAAGAAAAAGAAAGTATAGCAAAAAGAAGGAAAGAAAACCGACCTCTTTTGTTGGAGGTAAGAAGCCTCCTATAACATAAAAAAGAAGGAACTCTTTTTCGAAAGCTCCTTCCTGATTTTATGTCAGAAATAAATTTTATAAACTATCTCCGAAATCTTCTTTGAATTTAGCCAAAAGCTTTTGTGGCCAGTCACTAACAGGCTCCAGCCCACCCATAAAGAACCTTAGTACCGGTGGTTCATACACAAACCGTAGACCACCTATCAGATTACGATTTTCATATAACCAGGTCATACGGTCTTCCACATATTTTATTTGAGAAAGAGTAAACACACGACGGGGAACAGCCAGCCGTAATAACTCCATATCTGCATAGGTTTCATTTCCATCTTCATCCCGCTGATTGGAAACAGACCCCCTTTCCATTCCTCTTACTCCTGATATCAGGAAGAAAGCAGCTGCTAAAGCTCCGGCAGGATATTGTGTTTGTGGCACGTGAGAACATATCTCCATCGCATTTACATGGCATCCCAGCACACCGGCAGGAGTTACTACAGGAATTCCTTTCTTATCCAATGCATTTACCAGGTACTCTATAAACTAAGGGCTCTGACAGATAAGACTCTCATCTAATGTCTCATATAATCCTACTGCAATGGCTTCAATTTCCCGAACGGACATTCCACCGTATGTAAGAAAACCTTCGAATAAAGGAACCAGTGGCTCCAGTTCTTTGTAGATAGCTTCGTCGTTCGTACAAATACCACCTCCTCTTGAAGAACTTAATTTACGGGCAGAGAAATACACGAGATCTGCCAGACCTGTCATTTCTTTAATAATATCGCCCATAGAACTGTTTTTGAATTCTTCCTCTCGTTGTTTAATCAACCAGGCATTTTCTCCCAGTAAGCTAGCATCCAATACCAGACGAATACCATATTTGTCTGCAATTTTTCTTACATCCCGTAGATTCTGCATGGAGAAAGGCTGACCACCAATCAGGTTGGTAAAGGCTTCCATACGAATATAAGGAATATTTTCCGGACCATTTGTTTTAATACATTCTTCCAGCTTTTCGATATTGATATTTCCCTTAAACGGATGATTGCTTTTAATTACATAAGCTTCATTATATAATAATTCTTCGATTCTACCTCCATATTGAGTAATATGAGCCAGGGCAGTTGTAAAGTGATAATTCATCGGAATCACGCTCCCTTTGCGGATATAAGCATTGGAAATAATATTTTCTGCTGCACGGCCCTGGTGTACAGGAAGCAAATATTTTTTACCCAATACATCTTCTACTGCTTTCCGGAATCTGTCAAAACTTTGTGAGCCGGCATAGGCATCATCAGCAATCATCATAGCACCAAGCTGGCGGTCACTCATTGCATTTGTACCACTATCGGTAAGCATATCAAGGAATACATCTTTGGTGCTGAGACGGAAAGTATTGTATCCTGCTTCATTCAAAGCCTCAAGGCGACGCTCAATAGGAACCAGGTGTAGCTTTTGTACAATACGAACTTTGTGTAATTCTAATGGAATATTCTCTCCATTGTAAAATTTGATTTTACCCGAATTTTCAGACATGTTATTAGATTATTTAGTAATGTTAAAAATTAGGGCGCAATTTATAAATAAAAAATAGAACAGTCAATCTATCTTTTAAAATATTTTTAATAAATTTTATCCATGAAAAGATATTATTTTGTCCCGGCAAAAACAGAATGATAATTATAAGATTGAATGAGTATATGCTAGCAAAAATCTATAAGACACATTTTATTCTTTTAGCTATTACGATTAAATTTTTATTACTTTTGCAGTAATAATAGATAACTTATTAAACAAACATTTCCTTTTTTTAATGAATTATTAAATGAAAAAGAAAAAGTAGGAAAAATATATATTTTATTCTATTCTCCTTTATAACCATCTAAAAAATAAAACAATGAACAAAACAGGAAACACGCTGGTTCTATTTGTATTATTATTAACAGGATTGAATATGTACGGACAACCACCTTTATCTTATATTCCTGCCGACATCTATCCGACAGAGAAAGGAAATCTGGAAGTAACTCTTGTCGGACACGGATCCGTGATGTTTTATTTTGACGGAAAAATAATTCATGTAGATCCTTATAGCAAGGTTGCGGATTACAGCCGTTTACCGAAAGCGGACCTGATTATTCTTACTCATGAACATCCGGATCATCTGGATAAAGAGGCCATTGATCTGATAAAAAAAGAAGATACCTATTTTATCGTCACCCCGATTTGCAAAGAAATTTTAGGATATGGGGAAAGCATCCAAAACGGAGAACGCACTTCATTTAATGGTAACGATATTGAAGCGGTACCAGCTTACAATATGATCCATAAAAATCCGCAGGGTGAGTTTTATCATCCGAAAGGCAGAGGAAACGGATATATTTTTTCTTTTGCGGATAAAAGAGTGTATGTAGCCGGAGATACCGAGAATATACCAGAAATGTATCAGTTTACAAATATGTTTGACATAGCATTTCTTCCTAAGAATCTTCCTTATACTATGACGGATGAAATGTTTATTGATGCAGCAAAAATGATTAAACCTAATTATCTTTATCCTTATCACTTCTCGGAATTTGAAGAAATATCCATTGGTGAAGCTTTAAGAAATGAACCGATTGAACTTATTGTTTGTCCGATGAGTAATAAATAGAAAAATTGGAAAGAGTAAAAGAGATAATGTAAAAGAAAATCTGTCATTTTACGTTACACCTTTAACTTTAAAAGAAAGTCTTCAATAAGGCTTTCTTTTCCGTTTACTATAACGGCTACTTTATGTTTTCCTTCATAAAATGTTCGGGTTGTAATAGGTTTGAAAGAATGTTTCCGGGTTATGGTTCTCTTTTCGGAAGGCGTAAAAGTCCGTTCGCTTATTTTAAATACCTTCGGAGATAATTTCCCGTTTGATTTCAGAAAATAAATAGCATATTCTATTCGTATCAATTGTTCTTTATCCTCCTTATTTTCTACCTCAAAAGAAAAACATAGCTCATTTCCCAATAAAACAGTTTTCTCCTGAACAACAATATTCTGCACTTCCACAGCATTATCATTCAGGTTATATAACTTTAATATTTCCGGATTTCCTTTTTTCAACAGGGTCCGACAGGCATGTTTTATAATTTTATCCGTTTCTTTGCTATTTCCGTGCCAATTCCGTGCTATTTCAATAATCAGTTCCGGATGGTCTTTGGATATGTCATTCAGGTTATTGGCGACACTTCGCCTGACACACTCATCTGGGTCATTTTTGAGATTTTCTAGAACAGGAAGGATAGGAGTGGGGTCTTTTTTAAAGTTCGAAAACGCCATGGCCCAGGGTAAACGAGGACGTGTTCCTTCACTGGCCAGTCTTCTCACCATGGGATGAGGATGTTTTGACCAACGAATCATCTGTTCGATCATCGTACCATCGTACTTTATAATAAAAGGACGAACTGCAAATTCACAACTTATAAATTGGGTAATCTTCTCAAGTGCATGGATAGATATTTGATAATGATCTAACCCGTATACTTCTATATAATCCGGTATAAACATATAAGGAGAATTATTTTCTCCAAGTTCTCTTTTTTGTAATTCTTCTGTCAGCTTTATCAGTAATTCGGCAGCTTCTTTAAAACTTTCCGGAAGAAAAGAGTGAATCGTCAGCGTTGTATGGCGCATCCGTTCTTTATATTCCATATTTGAAAAAGAAGGATGGAAAATCTTTTTAATAAAAAATTCTACAGAAAAAGCCGGATAAATATCTGCCAGTAATCCGCCAATAAAACGATAAAATTCCTTTGTATATAAGTCTTTAAATAAGGTCATTTATTGTCATTTTTTCTGTGGACAAATATATATCTTATTTCTTAGTAAAAGGTAATTCTTAAGGTAAAACGGCAAAGGTATTTCTTAGTATTTTCATTCTCCCAGATAAATATATTGAGATTATCAAATCTAAGCGTTCCGAAACAACAGGAAAAATCATACTCATTTATTTTTCAGGTTAAAAATTCTATTTACCAAACAATATTTGCGTGTACATATTTATAAAACAATATTGAATAAACAAATGTTATATGAAAAAAGTAACTTAATTTCCTGTTGTTTAAACACACAGAAAATAAAATTGAAAATACACAGACAAAAGATGGAAAAAGTAATAAAGTCAGGAGTTGCAATGCTCAGAATACTGGAAAGCTGGGGTGTAGAGCACGTATATGGAATTCCTGGTGGATCTTTTAACTCTATAATGAATGCTTTTTATGATGAAAGGGAAAGGATCCGTTTTATTCAGGTAAGGCATGAGGAAACCGGTGCTATTGCAGCAGCGGCAGAAGCAAAACTAACCGGCAAAGTCGGCGTTTGTTTCGGGACAGCTGGCCCAGGAGCAACTCATTTATTCAACGGATTATATGATGCACAGATGGATCATGTTCCCGTGTTAGCACTGGTCGGACAAGTTGCTTCTACAGCAATGAATTACAATGCATTCCAGGAAATGAATGAAAATCCCATGTTTACTGATGTTAGTATATATAACCGTACGGTTATGACACCGGAAAGCCTGCCTTTTATGATAGATGAAGCAATCCGGAGAGCCTATGAACATAAAGGGGTTGCAGTAGTGACAATACTAGTAAACTACGGATATATGGATATTCCGGATATTTTTATTTCTTCGGCAAAGAATCACCGGGTCGGTTTCCCGATGCCGGATCCGAATGATATCAATGCCGCCACGGTATTACTGGAAAGAGCACAACGTCCGGTAATATATGCCGGACAAGGTACGCGTGGAGCGGCCAAAGAGCTGTTTGCCTTATCCGAACACTTTTCCATGCCGATTGTAATGTCTGTTCTGGCTAAAGGAATTATACCCGAAGAAACTGAAAATTTCATGGGAACCGCATACCGGGTAGGAGCAAAGCCAGCTAACGAAGCCTTAATGGCTGCCGATCTGATTTTATTTATCGGAAGTGATTTCCCTTTTGCCCGTGTTTGTTTTCCTCCTGATTGTATGTTTATTCAGGTAGATATTGATTCTTCCAAACTGGGAAGCCGACACAAAACCGATGTCGCTATTCTGGGAGACGCACGGGAAACTATGCGACAACTGGTAAATAAAGGGATAAGAAAACCTACCACTCATTTTCTGGAAGCAAACCGACAGAACCGGAAGAACTGGTTAACCTGGCTTCATAGCTTTGATAATCGACAGGATGTCCCTTTACGTGTAGAACCCGTTTACAAAGAAATAAACAGGATTGCAGAAAAAGATGCCATATTTGTTACAGATGTAGGAAATGTAACCATGCAGGCCGTTCGTTTATTGAATACCAATGGGGAAGGGCAATTATTTACCACTTCCGGATTATTTGCGACCATGGGATACGGAGTACCGGGAGGTATCGGTGCTAAATTGAGTTATCCGGACCGTCAGGTATTTACATTAAGCGGCGATGGAGGCTTTGCAATGGTAATGCAGGATATTATTACACAAGTAAAATATAATCTTCCGGTTATCAACATCGTTTTTTCTAATGACTCTTTCGGTTTCATTGAAGGAGAACAAGAAGAAACCCACCAGCCTAAATATGGAGTGAGTATTGCTGACGCGGATTTTGCTAAAATCGGAGAAGGTATGGGTGCCAAAGGTTTTACAGTTACTCATCAGGAACAATTAAAACAAGTATTTGATGAAGCAAAAGAAAGTCCCATACCGGTAGTTATCGATGTGAAAATAGAAAACAAAAGACCTTTTCCATCCGAAGCGTTTATGCTGGATGAAGAGTTATACGGAAAAGAGGCAGTAGAAGCTTTTAAAAAAAGGTACGAAGTAAATAACATGCCTTTATTAAAAGATCTTTTAAAATAGAAGGAAACAAATAGTAAACTAAAAAAACAGGAAAATATTTTCCTGTTTTTTTAGTTTAATTCGTTTTCCAATCCTAATTCCTGACGAATATTTTCTACATTGAGCTTCCGTAAAGTTTTTACAATATTTGAAAAAATACGGTGATGACCGAATCCTCCTTCTTTCATTTCTTCAATTGCCTCTTCTGCAGGAATTAATTGAAAGACCATCCGGTAAGTTGCTATTACTGCACCGGTTCTGTCTGAACCATGCCAGCAATGAATAAGAATAGGTCCCGTACGGTTCTTAATAATACGCATGGCTTCCAGCAAATGTGCTTCACTGATCGAATGAGCATTTATCCTGATATGATGAAGTATAATCCCGGTGCCTTTAGCTTCATCCTTATCATTATGGCGACTACGCAAATTAAGCACTTCTTTGATGCCTAAGTTTTCCAGCGCATGAAAAGCTTTTCCGGAAGGTTGCCCCGAACGATATACATCCTCGTCTATACGATAAAAATTTTTAAGAATGGTCCCCGGTAGGTTAATTTCTTCCGCATAATATTGTTGTCCGTATCCATCAATCAGAAATAATAATACCCATAGGAATAATATATTCCTTTTATTTGTAACCAACCAGGACATACTTTATCTATCTTTATTCTTGAATGGGTAAAGATAAGAAAAATAAATTTATAGCTTTATTCTTCGGTACCACTTCTCCTGTTCTTTAATCAGTCAGTTATCTCCACATTTCTTTTCCGAAGCTTCTTCCACGATCCTCTTATTGCCTTTATTTACAGATACGATTTTTTGCAAAAAAAGATTGTTGGGAAGAACAATCAATTCATTCTTATCTGTCCGGATGTGCGTATAAAAGGTCTGAATATTTTCAATTACTGCTATAATAGGAGTATCTTTATCTATAATATGAATCCGGTCACCAACCTGATAAGGAGCCGTAAAAAACATAATAATACCGGCAGTGATATTACTCAGCAAAGACCATTGGGCAAACATAGCAACACCGATCACTGCAAAAATAGAAGATAAACCCAGTAAAATATTATGTGGCTGTAATCCCCATATAATAGAAAGAGTAAGTATAAAGGAAATATTCAATAATATATTTATCACCTGTTTAATCTGGTTCCTGCGGGCTTCTGATTTTTGTAGCAATTCCCCGTATTTAACAATCACTTTCCGGGTAAGGAATTTCGCAATATATAAAGACAAGATGGCAATGCCCGTAGCAATAATCTGAGGAATATAAATTTCCATGTACGTAATTTTTATTAAACCGGCTACAAAGATAACAAGAAAAGGAAAGGATAAACAAAAAGGTAAAAAGTAAAAATGCCGGACATAATTTTACATGTCGGAAATCCTTATGATTCTATCAAAAAATTAAAAATGAACTCGTTCTATTTAAAAATCTTTTTTAATTTTGTTCTGCTATTCTTCAGGGCAGGGTGTAATTCCTTACCGGCGGTAATAGTCCGCGACTCCTTTTGTATAAAAGGACTGATCCGGTGAAATTCCGGAACCGACAGTTAAAGTCTGGATGGGAGAAGACAGTAGCAAGTATATTACCAGTTTCTTTTTTATAATTAAAATATACCGGAAAAGTATATTTGTAGTTTCTATATACAGCTTTCCTTTTATGCCCTGTGGAGTAGTAAATATTCAATTACTAAAAACAGGTGCAAATGAAAACAATTAATGTATTTGGCAGTACTTACAAAAGCCGTATGGAAAACGCAATTCGTAATCTTCATGCAGGAAAAGGCATTATTCTCGTGGATGATGAAAACAGGGAAAATGAAGGAGATATTATCTTTCCTGCTTCTACAATAACGGTTAAGGATATGGCTCTTATGATCCGGGAATGCAGTGGTATCGTATGTCTGTGTCTTACTCCTGAAAAATGCCGATCGTTAGGATTAAGACAAATGGTGGAAGAAAACAATAGTCGTCATCATACGGCTTTCACCATTTCTATCGAAGCAAAAGAAGGAATAACAACCGGCGTTTCGGCAGCAGACCGTATCCGAACTATTCAGACGGCTATTGCACCGGAAGCACGGCCGGAAGATCTGGCACATCCCGGACATGTTTTTCCGCTAATGTCACGACCGGGTGGTGTCTTTGAAAGAAAAGGACATACAGAAGGGAGTATAGATCTGGTACGACTGGCAGGATTAGGGGAGAGCGCCATATTATGTGAACTGACAAATCCGGATGGAACAATGGCACGTATGCCTGAAATCCTTGACTTTGCAGAAAAATATGGAATGAGTGCAGTGTCTGTAGAAGATATTTATATCTACCGGATGTTACATGACAATAATATCCGGAAAGGAGCAACTGCCAATTTACCTACAGCATACGGATATTTCAGGACAGTAGCTTTCAAACAACTTAGTAATGGAAAAGAGCAGCTGGCACTGATAAAAGGAGAATGGAGTGCAGATGAATCTGTATTAGTAAGAATTCATTCTTCTTGTGCAACAGGAGATATTTTCGGTTCTTCCCGTTGTGATTGTGGAGAACAATTACATAAATCTATGCAGATGATTGAAAAAGAAGGCAAAGGAGTAATTATTTACCTGGATCAGGAAGGACGTGGAATCGGACTTTGCAATAAGATTCACGCCTATAAGCTACAGGACGAAGGAATGGATACCATAGAAGCAAATCTTGCTTTGGGATTTAAAGCAGACGAAAGAGAATATGTAACAGGCGCCTTTATATTAAATGAATTAGAAATTAAAAAACTTCGGTTAATAACTAATAACCCGGATAAATCCAGTGCATTGGAGAATTTCGGATTTTATGTAACAGAAAATATACCATTAGAAATCACTCCTGATAAATATAATAAGTTTTATCTTCGGACTAAAAAAGAAAAAATGGGACATTTGTTGCAAAAGGTATAAAAATGTTGTGCCTTTATGAATCTTCTTTTTTTATTATAAGAAAAGGAGATTTGGCTGTACGAGAATATTTTTAAGGTTAGTATCTATATATAGAAATATATACTTGAACGAGCGAGAACCCTATAAAGAATGGTGCATATAAATATGATGCAGAACTGTTATATTATAGAATGAAGAAATAAAAGGAGTAATAAATAATCCTTTTCTACCGTTATCTATTCATAAAAAAGAAAATTAATATCATCACCCGGGTGAAGTGTTCTTTCCCCCTAGGTGATGATATTAGCTTCTCGAAACGATTATATTAGTTTTTCAGGACAATTGAATTAATTTGTTAGGACAAATACATTAAAATATCCTGCCTACCTAAAAAACCCGAATTTCTTTCCCAAAGAAATCATACTTTAAATAAAAAGCCCATTCCTATTCTTATTTCAATAATACTTTTATTTGAAAAATGGATCTTATGCAATAGGCGAATGATGTTGATAGTCATTTTTATTTGTTTACTTTTCTTTTTTATATTATTTAATAGCGGTAGAGACCATTCTATAATAAAACCAACTGAAATTATATGTTAAATATTTTACATAATAAAATCTACGTCTTTTCTTTATTAAAAATTATCTTTAAAAATACTTTTCCGGAATATGATACATATTAAGTAAATGAATTAAAAATATAAATGATTGAATCTAGATAACAGTTAAATATAAATAGTTGATTATTAAAATAGTTATAAATTTAAAGAATAAAAAGAGAAGTTTTTATATTTCTGATTTCCAGACTTATGAGAAAAAAATAGTAAAAAAACTAATTTTTTACCTAAAAAATTTGACTATTAATTGTAATCATTGTAATTTTGTAACCGTTACAATTAATAAATATTAATCATTAAATAAGTATCCGATTATGACACCAATAATTAATTCTTACATTCCGGAGTTTAAAGTAAACGCTTTTCAAAACGGCGAGTTTAAAGTAATCACAGATCAGGATGTAAAAGGCAAATGGGGAATCTTTTTCTTCTATCCGGCAGATTTTACTTTTGTTTGTCCTACCGAATTGGAAGATATGGCAGACAATTATGCAAAATTCAAGGAAATGGGAGTGGAAGTATATTCTGTAAGTACGGATACTCATTTTGTACATAAAGCATGGCATGATACTTCCGAAAGTATTAAAAAGATTGAATATCCGATGTTAGCAGACCCAACCGGTGCTCTTTCTCGTGCGCTGGGTGTATTGATCGAAGAAGAAGGCCTTGCTTACCGGGGTACATTTGTATTTAACCCGGAAGGACAAATCAAAGTGTGTGAGATTCATGATAATGGTATCGGAAGAAATGCAAGTGAATTACTTCGTAAGGTAGAAGCTGCTCAGTTTGTAGCTGCAAATCCGAATGAAGTATGTCCGGCAAAATGGAAAAAGGGTGATAACACTCTCAAACCCGGTATCGATTTAGTGGGAAAAATCTAAATTTATTTTTAGATTTAATTGTGGGGAAACGGAGCGGGAGTTGAGAGTCTCCTGGCTCCGTTTTTTTAATTAAAACAAAAAACAATTATGCTGGATTCAACATTAAAAGAACAGGTAAAATCAATATTTTCGGTCTTATCTTCTTCATTTATATTAGATATATATGTGTCTGACACACATGAAAGCCGGGAAGAACTGATTGCATTGCTGGAGGACACGGCATCTTGTTCGGATAAAATAGAAACAAAAGTAAATAAAGGTGAAGGGCTGGAATTCCGAATTCTGAAAAACGGAGAAAAAACCGGGATTAAATTTCGGGCAGTACCAAACGGACACGAATATTCGACACTCCTTCTGGCTATTCTCAATAGCGATGGAAAAGGGAAAAATTTTCCGGATGAATTTATTCAGAAACGTATTAAAGCCTTAAAAGGAAATATACATATCTCTACATATGTATCTCTGACATGTACAAATTGTCCGGATGTAGCCCAGGCATTCAACCTGATGACTGTTATCAATCCGCATATAGAGCATGAAACAGTAGATGGAGCGATTAATCAGGAAGAAACTGACCGATTAAACATCCAGGCTGTTCCTGCAGTGTTTGCGGATGGAGAACTTATCCACTCGGGACGTGCCAGTCTGGGGGAATTACTGGATAAACTGGAAGGAAAATACGGAACAGAGGAACTTCCTGTAACTGCTGCGGAAAAAAAAGAATATGATGTAGTGGTAGTAGGAGCAGGGCCTGCAGGATCTTCTGCAGCTATTTATTCTGCCCGTAAAGGATTGAAAGTAGCAGTGCTGGCCGAAAGAGTTGGCGGACAAGTAAAGGAAACGGTAGGAATAGAAAACTTGATTTCCGTTCCCCGGACTACTGGAAACCAACTGGCGGAAGACCTGAAGAAACATATGCAGGAGTATTCCATTGATGTGCTGGAGAATCGGAAAGTAGAAAAAGTAGCACAGGAAGGAAAAAATAAAATTATTTCCGTAAAAGGAGGGGAAACATTTGTCACTCCGGCTTTAATTATTGCAACAGGCGCCAGCTGGCGCAGATTGAATGTAGAAGGTGAAGCAGAATATATAGGAAAAGGAGTTGCGTTCTGTCCGCATTGTGATGGTCCTTTCTACAAAGGAAAACATACAGCAGTTATCGGTGGAGGAAATTCCGGGATTGAAGCTGCCATTGACCTGGCAGGAATTTGCTCCAGGGTAACTGTTTTTGAATTTCTGGAAGAACTGAAAGCAGATAAAGTGTTACAGGAAAAGTTATATAGTCTTCCGAATGTGGAAGTTTTCCTGAATTCCCAGACCACCGGCATGGTTGGTGAAAACGGTAAATTAACCGGTATCCGGGTAAAAGACAGAGCTACCGGAGAGGAACGGATTGTAAAGCTGGACGGCGTCTTTATTCAAATCGGATTAGTAGCAAACAGCTCGGTATTTAAAGATCTGGTGGAAACAAACCACATGGGCGAAATTGTTACGGATGCACATTGCCGGACAAATGTTCCCGGTATATATGCGGCCGGAGATGTAACGACTGTTCCTTTCAAACAGATTATTATTTCAATGGGAGAAGGAGCAAAAGCAGCCTTATCTGCCTTTGATGACAGAATCCGCGGTGTTTTTTAAATTAGTTTGTGATTGTTTTATAAATGTTTTTCCGAAGCCATTCTTTCGGGAATGGCTTTTTTTAATGTTTTATTTTTGAGGAATTTTATTTGTAATATAAGATTTCTGTTAGTATTTTTGTCAAAATAATAATCAATCTGTTTATTTCTTTATGAATAACTGGGAAATACGTGATTACCTGGTTAATCACAACATCAAACCATCCGTTCAGCGTGTAGCAATCATGCAGTATCTGGTAGAACACCGTACCCATCCGACGATCGATGAAATTTACAGCGAATTACTTCCGGAGGTACCTACGCTATCCAAAACAACTGTGTACAATACCCTGAAACTGTTCCATGATAACAAAGCCGTCCTTTCCCTGACAATCGACGAAAAGAATGTACGCTTTGACTGGGATACGACTCCTCATGCTCATTTCAAATGCAATAAATGCGGAAAAATCTATGATGTGCCGCTTCAGGAATCGGATATTCCTTCTTTCAGAGGGGAAAGCGAATTTGTTCCGGAAGAGACGCAAGTATATTTTTTAGGAACCTGTAAGAAGTGTATATAATCTTCGTTTATTCAGAAAAATACAGAACTCCGGAATATAAAATCAAGGTTAAGTAAATTAATTAATCAGAAATCATTCTTATTTATAAAGGGAAGCCAAATGATTAAAAGAAAAACAGGCTTCTTTGGAAATAATTACAAACTCTTACGCATGAAGCTTTTGCAGGCTTTTTCCTTTTTCCATGGCCTTCAGAATATTTCTCCGTACTGTCCGTATGGCAGGAGTTGAATTGTTTTCCAGCATTTCAAGTGTTAGCTTAAATTCCGCCATAAGTTCCGGAACTGACCGGCAAAGCTCATAGGCTATTTTCATACAAAGCGATTGTACACCGGGTAGCTCTTGCACAGATACCATTTTTTTCAGACAAAAGTCCAGGAAATCAACCCTGGGAGGATTTGCAAATGGTTGCTTGTAAAGTAGCTGAAGAAGCACTCTTCTTTTACCACCATGTTTGCAAACCAATACTTCATTGATTAATTCATTCTGCTTGCTGTACAACCATTTGTTTTCTTCCGGAGAAAAATGGGTAAAGATCCATGCTGTATAGTAGGCAATATTTTCATCTTTCTCCAATACCAATTTATATAGTTTTTCTTTCTGAGCTTCGTTTTGTTGAATGAGATATAATATTTCATGGATATCCTTCATTCCTATACGTTGGGATAGTTTTGTTTTAAAGTCCATTATTGGTCTGTTTCATTATTCATTCTGGTTTTGTTTTATTATTACAAAGGAAGTAATTTATTTTAATAGGTTGTACTATCCTATAACATATTTGTTAAATAAATTCCCGGATTTTTACCTTCCAGACTCATTCCTTATCAATTGTATTTCATCCGGTATATCCATTCTTTAAAACAGGTTGAAATGGAAAGAGAAAAAACTGATTTTTAAATTATAAGTGTAAAAAAAATTATTTACCGTACAAACAGTATTTTCCATCACTTTTCAATTTTACCAATTAGTTAATTTGCTATTCAATAATTCTATTCTTTTATTTTCATCGGCTTTAACCATTTTATTGATAAAATGGGCTAGCTTTACAGAATTGACTTCCAGAAGACTTATCCGTATAACTATTGCTTTCACACCGTCTTTCTCATAGAGCCGGTCAAAACGATAAAATCATTTGGGTTGGATTGATTCCGGTTTATAATTCCTGTTTACTAAAAAACGGATAAAATTCTGGCCTCTATAAAAGAATTCATCTACCTGATGAATAGCATTCCATTCTATTTCTTCCCGAACAGAATTCATTTCTGTAATTCCATCTTTCGTGAGAATAAGTTGAGGTTTCCTGTCAAATAAACTACCAATACCAAATATTAAGCATAGAACGGATAAAATAATAATACTCCATCCGATTACCTCCTTATTAGTATTATGTAGAAATAAATAACCGGCGGCTACGAGTAGCAGACTTCCGAAAATTACGAAGAGTGATTTTCTTTCAGACCTATATATAACAATTTCATTATTCATAATTGATTTATTAAAAGGACAAATACATGATATACTTTATTTTTATAATTAGTTTTTATATAAGTATATTCTT
>JAJQEC010000139.1 GCA_021201815.1 Candidatus Azobacteroides sp.
ACATTTTTTGCTTCTTCCACTGTGCGTACAGGAAAACGTCCGATTCCAATATCCAACCTTTCATTCTGTAACGACTTTCCTTCATCATCATCCAGAAACCCAAAATAATCATCTACTACATACGATGAAGTTTCTACTAAGCTGGCAGAAGATTGATAAGTCAGAAGTTTATTTCCGGGTTCAGTACCTTTCCATTCCGGATGAATAAGTTTATTGTCGAAAGTACCGTCGCCGAAAAGTAACAGATACTTCGGAAGTTCGTTTTCATCCCCTAATGCTTTTCCCCTGTCATAAAACATTTTCATTAGCCATCGGTAAGCAGTGGCATCCGGAGTGCCGGAAGAAAATTCATTATATATTAGTTCGGGTTCGATGACATGTACTCTCAGGTTGTCATGGGTTCGATGAAGTTCGGCGATCCGCTCTGCCTGCTCTGTAAAGTCAGGATGGGTAATGATTACCATATCTGTCTGGGAAAGACCGTGCAGGTTTTGATTTCTTACTTCCCCGACAATCTCCGGCGTTGGGAATTGTCCTGACTTTGATAAGTCTACAGCAACAAATTCCTCCAGCGAAGAAGCATCGGAAGTAAAGAAAAGATTTGTCCCGGATAACTTCGTTTCCATCTGAAAAACATTTTCACCGTCCGTTATATTCCATATTTTTATATGTTGACCGGCATTTGATAAAATGTATTTTGTTGCAACATTCATGGCAGTTGTATCACGGAAGAACGTATAAGCACCATAAGGCTGTAATTTCCTTTTAAAATTAAGCCGTATATAATTTAACCGGGCATTAGTATGTCCGGCGGCTCCATAGGTTATATTTACGGTATTTACTTCTTTTTTTTCTTCATGCCATGTATCTGATAGATGCACTTCCCTGGCATAGGTATATTGATTATCTTTGCCTATACTGGCTCCTATGGTTCCTGATAAAGTATTTCCGGAATTCATTGTTACTGTCAATGGGGTAGCGGTAGCTGCCTTTGCAACAAAATTTACTTCTATAGAACCTTTATCATTTGTAATGCCAGAAATAGAAAAGGTAAAATTCTGGCTTGTATTATAGGAGAAATCCTCTCCGTAAAATTCTCTTCCTGTGTGTCCGATGTTTATTAAATCCTTTTCATGCAATGCGTAATCATCAAAGGTATCCAATTCCTGTTCAAAATCTTCTTTAAAATTATTTACAGGCATCTGGCTTGTATTTTCCTTACTTTCTGTAAGAAAATAAAATCCGTAATCCGAATAAGGGTTGTTGGTATGTAAGAATTTAACCTTTTCTTTTGCCATCTTTTTCTGCCATTTCACCGGACCTTTTGCATAAAACAAGATATAACTGCTGCCAGCAGCAGGATTTCTCTCCACCCAGACTTTTAATCTGGGGAGATCATCAATTCGGGATAATGAAAAGTTTTCATTTAATATCCATCCTCCGTATCCATATACCTGTACTTTGGTAGGATCAGAAAATCCCATTTGTGATAACTCTTCATAAGATAATTTATAGATACCGGTTTCCGATACCCGGATTTTAACCCATTTTCCGGAAGAGAGAACAGAGGCAGAAACATAAGAATGCAATCTGGTTTCACCTGAACGAAGATCTTTTTGCTTATTTTCACCATATAGATTATGGGAAAATAATATCCATAGGAATAGGTAGAAATAAGGTTTCATATTTTTATAACGGATAGGATAGGCTAATTATTATATCAGTGTGGATTATATATTTATTGCTTTATAACTTTAAATATATGTAAGGAGCTATACCAGTCCCGTTTTTATTTATGCGATAATAAAAACAGAAAAATCCGGTCCTTTTTGTTTAGAAAAGGATAACGTATTAAATAAGAAAATAAGGAACTGGTAATTAACTTTTATTCTTTATAAATAAGAACAGTAGCGTATGCAATCATGCCTTCCTGTCTTCCGGCAAATCCCATCTTTTCGTTGGTGGTTGCTTTTATGGAAATATTATCTTCAGGAATCCCTGCGATTTCAGCCATGCACTTTTGCATTTGGGGAATATAAGGATTGATTTTGGGTTTCTCGGCACAAATAGTCGAGTCGATGTTTCCTATTTTGTAAGATTTATTTTTCAGAAGTTCAACTGTTTTCTTTAAAAGGATTTTACTATCAATATTTTCATATTGATCACTTGTATCAGGAAAATGATAACCGATATCCCTCATATTGGCAGCCCCCAGTAAAGCATCACAGATGGCATGGATAAGTACATCCGCATCCGAATGTCCGAGAAGTCCCAGAGAATGTTCGATTTTTATTCCACCGAGCCATAGTTCTCGTCCTTCCGTCAGTTGATGTACATCATATCCGAAACCTACCCGAAAATTCATCTGTCTATTTTTAATGCTATAAATAAAATTTTTTACTATCCTTGCTTATCGGCCCATCAATTCCCGGATACCATCCATATTGAAAGATAAACTGAAACGCAATGTCTGGTCTAACGGATTGGATTGTGCCGTAGAAATCAGATAGGCTGCATCCAGTTGGAAAACATTCATTTTAAATCCGGCACCCAGAGAGAAATATTTCCGGTTTCCTTTATTCTCACTTTCGTGAAAATAACCACCCCTTAAAAAGAACTGGTCCATGTAAGAATATTCCACCCCAAGAGACCACATTATTTCTTCCAGTTCTTCTTTAAATCCACCGGGTGCATCCGTGAAAGATTTGAATATCCCTTTAATAGGGCTCATGTTCTGGTATTCGAGGGCTGCTTCTACTTTTTCTTCATCTGTCATATCGCTATACCCGGGGGGGGTAGGAACAAGAAGCTTATTCAAGTCCAGACTTACTGAGAAAGTATTGAAATCACTTACCGGATACAATAAGGAAAACCCAAGTCCCATATTTGTCGGGAGGAAAGAGCTTGTGTTTCCACTGTCATACGATAATTTACTACCGATATTTGATATATTGAATCCGAATGAAAAAAGAGATTCATTGCTTCCTATCATGACATAGTTATTGTAATATCCGGCTACATCCGCAGCAATTGCCCATGCCGAGGAATTATTTTCATCTTCACTCCAGGACATATCGGAATGGATATAGCGTAAGGCTACCCCTCCTGCGAACGTTTCCGAAAGCTTAATCGAGTATCCCAGGTCTATTGCCATTTCATAAGGGCTTATCGAATATCCCTGGTCGTCCTGACCCTGCGTAACAATTACTTCTCCAAGAGAAAAATACCTGAGGGAAGCACTCATGGCATGCTGGTCATCACTGCCTAGTTTCCAGAATCCGGCTAAATAAGCTAGGTTAATATCGTTTACCAACTTCCTTAACCAGGGAGTATAGGATAGAGAAACTCCTGCTTTATCATACATAAAGGCATATTTGGCCGGGTTCCAGTATTGAGAATTAATATCCGGGGTAGTTGCAACTCCAAGATCTCCCATACCGCCTCCTCTTGCATCAGGCGCAATAGTTAGAGAAGGTGCCCCTGTTACGATAGGGCGGAATTGATTTTTTATATCTTGACTGAAAGCAATAAATGGACACACAAGGAAAAAAAGTGATACTGCAAAAGATTTTCTCATTATTAAAATTTTAAATATAGATGTTTAAAATAAACTGAACGTGTGAATTTTTATTGTCCTAAAATAATTATTTTTTTTGCTCCTGAAGTTTCCGAAGAACCATTTGAAGATATGGTTGCCCTGTAAACATAAATACCGGGTGACAGTCTCTGGCCGCCAGAGGTACGTAAATCCCATGAAATTGGCACAGCATTGAAGGTTTCCGAATATCCACTCTCCGTATGGGACCAGACTAATTGCCCGTTAAGGCTATATACGTCGATCCTGACTGTCATCTGACTCTCCGGCCTGTCGTGGGTAAGATAGAAATTCGTCGCCTCTCTGGCCGGATTCGGAGCGGTATATAGATCAAATATTTTAGGAGCTAACCCTTCATGGACATTAAATTCAATCGTTGCTGTTGAAGAATTATTCATAATATCCCATACCCTGAAAGTAAGATTATGTTTTCCTGTGGAAAGAGTAGGAATAGAGAATTGAAAAACTCCTTTTTTCGGGTTTCCGATTTCCGATTCGAAATATTCATTCAGTGTATATACTTCATAAGGAGAATGATCTATAGTAATGGTAACATCGTGTCCGATTCCATTCCCCGAGATATTGATTCCGGTATCATCTTCCACCTCAGCGAAAAATACAGGTGTATCATTGACAGTATCTCCGTTTTTAAAATCCGGATTATTTAAATAAAGGTAATTAATTACCGGAGGTTTTTCATCGTTAATGCCATTTTCATCTGTGTCTCCGACAATAAAGTTTTCAAAATATCCCTGTGCTTCATTATTATTTTCGGAATCTACCGCATAAATATTTATTCTTCCGGGCTGGTAAGAATAACTGATATCTTTAGGCACTACAAAATTAAAAGAAAACTCTCCGTTCGATATGGTATCTTTACCAGTAAAAAGGAGACTTGTCCGGTCATAAATGGTTTTATTCGGACTTGTTGTTATCTGAAACAGCACCTCTTCGGCATCATAAAGATTAAGATAAGCACGCCCATTGAAAGAATCGGACGCACTTCCGTCCGGATTAAGTATTCTACCTGTCAGTGAAATCGTAGAACCTGCGCTAAAGGTTGTTTGTTCCTCAGAAGCATCTTTTCCATTAATGGTTAATATTTCCGCATGATATTCGGGATAAGCCAATGTTAAGGCCGGATCTCCGATTAATGTAAAACTTAACTTATTATTATTTCCTCTCAGGTTTCTTTTTGAAAGGCGCATAATATCTCCCAGGCGAAGTCTTGTACCATCTTCTCTTTTAGAAAAAATATAGTTACAGAACTCTTTATTAATTGAAAAATTTCCATCGGAGAAAACAACTCTGGTGGTAGAAAATAAAGCAATTCCTCCTCCGTTTGGGTTTAAAAGCACATATTCCCCGGCGGAAGTCTTAATGTCATCAAAGCGGGTAAAATCACAGGTAGCTGTCACAAACAAAGGCAGTTTGGTAACCGGTAATGTCTGGGCATCAGTAGATGTATAGATTTGTTCTTCTGCCCAACTGGTGGTAGAACCATGGCCTGTATAGTTCACCATCAATACCCCCGACTTTAAAAGGTTGTGTAACTTCTTTGTTGCATCCGGAT
>JAJQEC010000049.1 GCA_021201815.1 Candidatus Azobacteroides sp.
CTTACTGGTAGATTATTGTAATAAAATCTACTTTTCTCTTACCAGAAAATCATTTTCGTACCAAATAACCTTTCTATGAAGTTAGTAGGTTTTACAATATATTGTTTTATTTAATCGTTACTAAATAAGAGGTTAAATAAACATATTGACAAAATAATATGTTACATAAAAAGGATTTTTCTTTTAGAAGAAAAAAGAGAATTTTAAAATATGGCTAAAAGTACAACGGATATTATCACCTTCCTGGATGAAACAACTTCTACCAATCAATATTTGAAAGATTTATCCCAATTGGAAAATCTGAATGAAGGAAGTAGTGTATTTACAGAATATCAAAAAGCCGGAAAAGGTTGTGGGACGAATACATGGGAATCGGAAAAGGGAAAAAACATACTTTTCAGTTCTATTTTTTATCCGACTTTCCTCCCGGTTGACCAACCTTTTATTATATCGGAAATTATTTCGTTAAGCATCCTAGAAATATTACAGAAAGAAACGGAAGAAACAAACCCGGAAGCGGCGGATAAATTTTCTATTAAATGGCCGAATGACATTTATTGGGAAAAGAAAAAAATTGCAGGCATCCTGATTGAGAATACAATAGCCGGCAATACTATCTGTCAGTCTATTATAGGAGCCGGAATAAATATCAACCAGGAAAAGTTCCCGGAAGACATTCCGGATGCTATCTCCTTAAAACAAATTATCCATCGGGAATCCAATACTAAAATATTGTTTATTGAAATTCTTCATAATTTACATCTGAATTACCTGAGACTTATAAAAGGAGAAGAAAAAAAACTTCATCAGCGTTATATGGACCACCTTTTCCGGAAAAAAGGACTTCATCCTTTTTATTCGGAGCAGGAAGGAAATTTCGAAGCATATATAAAGGATATTAAACCTACCGGGGAAATTGTCCTTGAAAAAGAAACAGGGGAGAAAAAAAGCTACTTTTTTAAAGAAGTTACTTTTTTGATTTAATCTTTTAAGGCGTATTATAAGTTTTTTTACGGATTTTCCACTTTTTTGTGGAGAATGCTTATGTTTTGAGTTATCCATGTTCTTTTCTTTCTATCTACATACGGAGTTCTTTCAAAGCTTTCTTAGTTTTCATTTTTGTTTTTTAATTCCGGAGAATAAGGAAAAAAAGCAAGTTTTTAATTATTTATGATTTAAGATACTTCAACATTTCTTACATTTGCAGTTTAATTTCAAATCGTGAACTGTAAAAATAAAAACGTTTTTACAATTTATTTTAATTTTAATAGTTATATAATATTATTTTGTAACTAATTTCCGTATTAACTATTTCGGATGAAGAAACTGCCACTGCTTTTTGTCTGTCTGCTATGTGTCTCTGGAATCAAGGCACAGTTTGATGCACAATTCAGTCAATACTGGGCAGTTGAGAATTATTTCAATCCTGCAAAGGCAGGGAGTGAGCTGAATAAAATTAATTTGACAGCGTTGTATAATATGCAGTGGCTGGGAATGCCCGGTGCGCCGAAGACAACTTTTATAACAGCAGAGGCCGGAATCAATTTGTTTGAAAGAAATCATGGTGTAGGAGCTTCTTTTTATAATGAAAAAATAGGATTGTATTCTCTTTCTACCTTTGCTGCACAGTATGCTTTCAAAATAAAATTATTTGAAGGAATAATGAGTTTCGGACTGGAAGCAGGCTTGTTCAATCTTTCTTTTGACGGAGGAGGTCTTTATAGTCCTTCCAGTGATTATCACAATTCTTCTGATCCGGGGATGCCTACCGGAAATGAAAAAGGGTCAAAGCTGAATGTAAATTTCGGGATGCGGTATTCTACCAAAAATTATTATGTGGGTGTATCTTCAACCAAACTGACAGAGCCGGTTATTGAATTCAACGATTTAATTTCCACTTATGTGGGAAGAGTATATTATTTAACTGCCGGAGGCAATATTCAGATGAGTAATCTGTTATACCAAATACGACCGTCTTTTTTGGTGAAGTCGGATTTTTTAACAACACAAATAGATTTGACAGCAAGAGTTTTTTATAATGAATTTCTTTGGGGTGGCTTATCCTACCGATGGAATGAAGCGCTGATTTTTGCGATCGGAGCAGAAATTCGTAATATTCGTTTCGGATATGCTTACGATTACTCCACCACAGCAATTGCGAAAGTGTCTTCCGGAAGTCATGAGATTACGCTTTCCTATACCATGGATCTGAATCTTTCGAAAAACAACAGATATAAATACAAAAGTGTAAGGGTACTTTAATTCCTTACCTTCGTTTATTAAAATTGAGAATAAAATAAATTTTTAGTTTAGGATGAGAAATAGTTTTCTGATTTTATCACTATTAGGACTAATGATATTTTCCGCATGCGGAGGAAGTTCTTCTTCCGGAGGAGGAGGAGAATTGACAGGCGTATCAGGTGTATCCTGGCGTGAACCTTCTCCGTATGGGATGATTGGTATCCCTCAGGGATTTATATACATGGGCCCCAATGAAACGGATTCATTATGGGGTATTCCGACTCCTCATAAGCCTATTTCGGTAGATGCTTTCTGGATGGATGAAACAGAAATCACCAATTCCAAGTATAAACAATTTGTTTATTGGGTACGGGATTCTATTATCCGGGAACGCCTTGCAGATCCGGCATACGGTGGAAATGATCTGTTCAAGATCACAGAAGACCGGTATGGAGATCCGGTAGAACCTTATCTTGACTGGAGCCGTGCTATTCCGTTCAGACGTCCGGATGAAGATGAAGAAAGAGCCATTCAGAGTGTATATATGACGCATCCTGTAACAAAGAATGTGATACTGGATGCTGCTCAGATGAATTACCGTTATGAATGGTATGACCATGCGCAGGCTGCTATGAGAAGAAATCGTCTGGACCCTTCCGAAAGAATCCTGAATACGGATATTCCGGTTAATCCGAACGAAGTCATCATGATTTCTAAAGATACGGCTTATATAAATGATGAGGGAGATATTATCCGGGAAACTATTATCCGTCCTCTGGGCAGTTTGTTTGATTTCCTGAATTCATACATTGTGAATATTTATCCGGATACGACCGTATGGGTAAATGACTTTAATAATGCGTATAATGAACCTTACATGAGGATGTATTTTTCCCATCCGGGATATAATGATTATCCTGTTGTAGGTATTACCTGGGAACAGGCTACTGCTTTCTGTAACTGGCGTACTGTTTATTATGAAAAAGGAATGGGGAAAGGAGGCCGTCGCATAGAGCCTTATCGCCTGCCGACAGAGGCAGAATGGGAATATGCTGCCCGTGCAGGGAAATCGGAAAACCAATATCCCTGGGATGGCAATGGCACGATGGCAGAAAGAGGTTGTTTTTATGCAAACTTTAAACCTGACAGAGGGGATTATGTAAAAGATGGTCATTTGATCACAGCTCGTGTAGCTTCTTTTGCTCCTAATGATTTCGGGTTATATGATATGGCAGGAAATGTTTCGGAATGGACTTCAACTGCCTATACGGAATCCGGTGTGCTTTCTATGGACGACATCAATCCTGAGAATAGCTATAATGCGGCTCTTGAAGATCCTTACCGGATGAAAAGGAAAGTAATAAGAGGAGGTTCCTGGAAAGATGTAGGTAGCATGATCCGTTCGGATATGCGTTTTTCGGATTACCAGAACCAGGCTCATTCCTATGTGGGTTTCCGGTGTGTAAGAACACGGTTGGGTTATTCCGGAAAAAAATAATTAAATTTAGTAGTTGATCATATCTCTCTTTTAATCTGTAAATAAAAAATGGGTAAATACAGAAAATATAAAAATTCATTGGAGAAGTTTTTATCCAGCGAAAAAGGAAAAAGATTCTTTAATTTTGCATATAGTTGGGGTGCAGCCGTAGTTATTTGTGGTGCGATGTTTAAGTTGCTTCACTTTTCCGGAGCCAATCTGATGTTGGGTATCGGGATGACCGTAGAATCTATTGTATTCTTCATTTCTGCTTTTGACCGTTCTTATGCTGAAAAAGAATATAACTGGGAAGAAGTGTTCCCGGTATTAAAAAGCAAAGATCCGGAAGACCGTCCTGAATTCGGGGCTACAGGTATTCAGGGTGGTAACGGCATAGCCGGAGGTACTGTTATCGTAGGAGGAGCTAATCTTTCCGGAAATCCGGTAGAAGGTGGAGAAGAAAATATAATATCAGGTGGTGTAGCCGGTGGTGGTATAGTTGGACAATCGTTTGGCATTCCTTCACAAATAGAGGTTTCTGCGGAGGATACTAAAAATCTTTCCGATAGCATAAAGAAATTAACGGATGCAGCCGAACAACTATCTAAAATGGCCGAACTTACGGATACTACTCAGGAATACCTGGAGCGTGTCGGAGAAATGGTGATAAACATGGGTAAATTCAGTGAAGCGACCAGTTCCCTTACGAACGTATCAAATACATTAGTTGATTCTTACAAACATATTACGGACAACTCGGAAGGCATCGGAGACAGTTCAAGAGGATATGTAGAACAAATGTCTGCCCTTAATCGTAATTTAATGGGATTGAATGCAATGTATGAAATCCAGTTGAAAGGTGTAAGTTCACAGATAGCTATGGTAGAGAATGTGAATAATAGCCTGCAACGTATCCGGAATATGTACGAACATTCCATGGAAGGAAGTGACCGGTTCAAGGAAGAAACGGAAAAAATGTCCCGCAACCTGGCTTCATTGAATAACGTGTATGAAAGGATGCTGCATGCCATGCAGGGGAATATGTTTAATCGTCCTCCCATGTAATAACGGCAAACATTTATAAAAATGTTTTTTTAACCGCTCGAATAAAGAATTGTAAAATAAAAATATGGCAGGTAATAATCCGAAATCTCCCAGGCAGAAAATGATAAACTTAATGTATATCGTTTTAACTGCTATGTTGGCATTGAATGTGTCTTCGGATGTGCTAAATGGCTTTTCACTGGTAGAAGAAAGTTTAAGACGTTCTATAAGAAATGCTTATTCACAGAATAACGCATTATTTGATGAATTGCAATTCCATTACCAGAAGAATCCTGAAAAAACGGAAGTCTGGTATGATAAAGGAAAAGAAGTACATTCTTTAACGGATTCTCTTTATACCTATCTTCAGGACCTGAAAGTAAGGATCGTTAAAGAAGCAGATGGCAAAGACGGAGATGTATATAATATTAAGCATGTAGATGATCTGGAAGCTTCCAACAGGGTCATGCTTGCAGCAGGACGTGGTATAAAAGAAGGTAAAAAACTACGGATGTTCATTGAAAATTATAAAAATACGATTGTTTCAATGATTGATGATACCGTAAAAAGAAATGTTATTTTAGATAACCTGGATACGACTCCTTCTGCAAGAGCAAAAAAAGATAATAAAAACTGGGAAGAAGACTGGTTCGAAAATATGCCGGTAGCAGCGGCTACTACTCTACTGTCTAAATTACAGAGTGATATTTTGTATGCAGAGGGAGAGGTAATGCATACGTTGGTAAATAATATTGATGTCGGAGATTTTCGTGTCAACCAGTTGAGTGCACACGTCATTCCTAATTCCCAGAATATTATTCAGGGAGGAAAGTACAGTGCACAAATTGTGCTTTCTGCGCAGGACTCTACCAAGAAACCTATTATTGTGGTGAATGGGGATCCTCTGCCTGCTGAAAATCAGGGAATATATGAAGTCATAACCAGAGCAACCGGTACATTTCCTGTAAAAGGATATATCGAAATGCCTCATAGTGATGGAAGTGTTTTAAGAAGGGAATTTGAGGAATATTATACTGTTGTAGAACCTACAGCTACGGTATCTGCTACATTAATGAATGTATTGTATGCGGCTTATGATAACCCTATAAAAATTTCCGTACCGGGCGTTCCCACTCAATTTGTTTCTGCATCTTCGTCGGGTAATGGAACCCTTACGGCAAAAGGGAACGGTGAATGGAATGCAAAACCGGCGAGAATAGGAGAAGATTTTGTTATCACAGTAACCGCCCAGATGGAAGGAAGAAGCCAGGTAGTAGCTAATGCTGTCTTTAAAGTAAGACAGGTACCCAAACCATCTCCTTTTATTGAATATAAGGATGAAAACGGAAATACAAGAAAGTTTGAAGGTGGTAATTTCTCCAAAGCTTCCCTACTGGCAGCAGATGGCTTAAAAGCTGCTGTGGATGATGGATTACTGAATATTCCTTTTCAGGTATTGCGTTTCGAAACTGTTTTCTTTGACTCTATGGGAAATGCGATGATAGAAGTTTCCGAAGGGGGTAACTTTACAGACAGACAAAAAGACGCCATGAGAAGATTAACACGTGGAAAACGTTTTTATATTTCCCGCGTAGTAGCAAAAGGACCGGATGGTCAGGAACGGAATGACATTTCCACCCTGGAAATAATCATCAATTGATCCGGAAAAAAATATTTCTTGAAATTGGTATATGACAATAGATTTTAATTAGTATATGTATTTATTATAATAAGATATGAAGCATCGTTTATTAACAATATTAATTTTAAGTATTGCCTTTAGCAGTAGTTTTGCGCAGGAGAGAGAATTCTCTAACCGTAGGTCTGCTACCCAGGATAATTCTCCGACTGTTTCCATAAGGGCACAGAATATGTACGGGAACACTGAAATTAATACTGACAATGTAATCTGGTTAAGGGAAATATACAGGGAAATTGATTTGAAACAACCTGCTAACGGGCCTCTTTATTTTCCTGTGGAACCGGTCGGTGACCGAGTCAACCTGTTTACGCTGATATTCAATTTACTTGCAGAAGGTAAAATTCCTGCTTATGAATACCTGGATGGCAGGGAAATTTTTACGGACCAGTATAAAGTAGACTTTAAAGATATCCTGAACAAGTTTGGTATTTATTACGAAGAAACGTTATCCCGGTCTGCACGTAATCCGGTATATTCCGTACATGAAAGTGATATTCCAAGTAATGAAGCCCTCTATTATTATATCAAGGAAATATGGTATTTCGATCAATCCAGCTCTACTTTCGATTCTCAGATCGTTGCTTTTTGTCCGTTGCTTGCCAGAACCGGAGATTTCGGCGGTGAAGCATTGAAATATCCTATGTTCTGGGTAACCTATGAGGATTTAAGGCCCTATTTATCTCAGGTACAGATTATGACCAGTAATTACAATAATGTAAGGAATTCTACTTTTAATGATTATTTCAGGCAACATCTTTATAAAGGAGATATCTATAAAAGTACCAATCTGGAAAACCTGGCTATTATTCAGTATGCAGATACAGATTCACTGGTAAAAGCCGAACAAACAAGAATTGAGAATGAACTTATTGCCTTTGAAAAAAACCTGTGGGAAAATCCTTCGGAAGTAATTGAAACTTTAAGGAATAAAAAGAAACTTACAAAAGCGGAAAGTGAATTATTAAGAAAACTGGAAGCGGATGAAAAATTAACTGCTCAGGAAGAAACTGCCGTAGCAAGTGCGGTAGAAGAAGACGGAACAGAAGAAGAGATACAAGTAAAACAGGCAACTCCTGCTAAAAGTGTCAAGAACACCAAGTCATCTTCTTCTGCAAAAAGTTCTTCTACAAAAGCACCCAAACAGCAGAAATCTCCTACACGATCTGTGCGAAGAAGGTAAGATATTTTGAAATGATAAATTCTAAAATAGTAATGGTTAATTTCAATCATTACTATTTTTATTTTCATAACTTTGTGTTAAATTATCATTTATATAAACCAATGGACATTGATGAATTATTTTACGATGCAGTAGATCTTTTAAAACAAATGATTACCATTCCTTCTTTTAGCAGAGAGGAAAATAAAGTAGCAGATCATTTACAATCTTATATAGAAGAAAAAGGAATTTCCACTTTCCGGGAAGGAAATAATGTATGGTGTAATTCTGCAGGATTCGATTTAAAGAAACCTACTATTTTACTGAATTCTCATATAGATACGGTGAAACCTGTAGAAGGATGGAAAAAGAACCCTTTCGTCCCTTTTTCCGAAGAAGACAAAATATATGGGTTAGGCAGTAATGATGCAGGAGCAAGTGTAGTCGCTTTATTGCATACTTTTTTCCGGTTAACCATGAAAGACCAGCCTTATAATTTAATATTCCTCGCTTCTGCAGAAGAGGAAATATCCGGAAAGAACGGAATAGAAAGTATTTTGCCTCTCCTCCCTCCTATTGAATTTGCTGTTGTGGGAGAACCTACTAATATGCAGGCTGCTGTTGCTGAAAAGGGATTAATGGTACTGGATTGTACTGCGTATGGTGTATCCGGCCATGCAGCACGTGAAGAAGGAAAAAATGCTATTTATGAAGCTATGAAGGATATTCAACGGATTGAACAATATTCTTTTCCGAAAGTTTCCGATACGCTGGGAAAAGTAAAAATGAATGTCACTCAGATTAATGCCGGTACACAGCACAATGTAATTCCGGATCGTTGTAGTTTTGTAGTGGATGTGCGCACAACAGATTGCTATACCAATCATGAAGTATATGAGATTATTAAAGAAAATATAAAAAGTGAAGTAAAAGCACGTTCTTTCCGTCTGAATTCTTCCGGAATTTCTTCGGAACATCCGTTTGTAAAAAGGGTAAGGATGTTGGAAAGAAATACTTTTGGCTCCCCTACTCTTTCAGACCAGGCGCTTATGCCTTTTCCTTCCGTTAAAATAGGTCCGGGTAACTCTTCCCGCTCTCATACTGCCGATGAGTTTATTCTATCGAAAGAAATTCGGGAAGGAATCGAATTATATATAAAATTGCTGGATGGGTTAATTTTGAAGTAATATGGTGACAGTATCCGATAAAAATCAATACTTTCAAATTATAAAAAATTTTGAATATATTCCTTATTCCCAAACAGAAGGATGGTACTGTTATATCAATAACGGAAAAAATGAAAAGGAGGAAAAATTTATATTTATACTAGATGACCAGCAAAATCCGGAAATTGCCTGCTTTGGCTATATCATGAAATTTTTCGGATTAAAACTGCTTATGATTACAGGAGAATGTATTAAAAAGTTACCTGTAAACAGAAAAACCGTGTATTCATTTTATGAAAAGATTACCAGCTCCGGATATGACTTTATTGAAGTTAATTCTCCTTTACTATATAGTGCCGAATATGAAATAGGGATTAGAAAAGCCGGTTATCTACGTCCGGTAGGTTTTTTTTCTATGCCTGTGAGTAAGCTTATATTTTTACAAGCAGAGTCCATAGAATTTTCAAAAAACTGGCGGAAAAATCTGAAAAAAGCAGAAAAGAATGATTTTCACTTTGAGGTAAAAGAAAAACCGGATAAAGAAGATATTTTTTCCTTTTTTAATCTTTATAAAATATTACTGAAAGAAAAAAATTTCTATCATCATATAAGTAAAAACGAATTTGAATATATATTAAGTTCACCGGACTTCGGTCTTGCCATGCTAAAAGAAAATACCTCCGATGAACTTATAGCCGGATTTATTTTTTTCAAAAGGAATCAATTCGCTCAATCTGTTTTCAGAGCAAAAAGTGTATTGGCCAGAAATACAGGGGCTACCTTCTATATTTATATAAAACTCCTGGAATATTTAAAGGATAAAAATTACCTTTATTTTGATATGGGAAGATTGGTTCCTTCTATTATTCCTTCTCTGGATGGTGTATTTGATTTTAAAGACGGGTTAAAAGGTGAATATATTCTCTATAATGGGGAATGGGCATGGTATAAAAAGAAGTTTTACCGGCCCCTTATGTACTTTGTCAAGAAAATTTTAATGAAAAAAAGAGAAGCGTAAGAATGAAGTTAGTTTATTTAAAAAATAAAGATATTGACAAAAAAAAATGGGATAAAACGGTCGAAGAAGCATCTAATGGAAAAATATACGGGTATTCCTGGTATCTTGATATAGTCGCAGAAAATTGGAATGCGCTTATAACAGATGATTATAAATATATTATGCCGGTGCCTTTCTATCAGAAATTTAAAATTAAATATTCCCTGACTCCTTACTTTGTTCAACATCTGAGTATATTTTCCCAAGAAGAGATTACAGAAGAAGTGTTTTATATTTTTTTTGATTATCTATCCGATAAATTCAGTTACCTGAATCTGAGTATTAACATTCCTGATACTTATATTTTTAAAAATGCTTCTATTCTGAAAAGAACAAATTTGATTTTAAATATTGACAGGCCTTATGAAGAAATTTACTCCGGATATAAATCAGATGCAAAAAAAAAACTTAAAAAGAATTATGTTTTTCAATTAAAAGAAACAGATGACATTGAGATGATTACTTCTTTCTATAAAAAATGGAACGGTCATCTTGTTCCCTATACGGAAGAACACTATCAACAACTAAATCGGTTGATGAAAAAAGCAAAGGAAAAAGGACACCTGATTAGTAGTGAACTTCTGGATGAAAATAATAATATAGCTGCAGCAGGTTTTTTCTTAGTTAGCCATGGCAGATCTTATCATGTGATAGCTGCACAAAGTAAGGAAGGAAAAGAAAAGTTCGCTAATCACTTTTTTATAGACAGTTTCATAAAAACATACTGCCAGCAAATAAAAATATTTGATTTCGAAGGTTCCAATATTCCCGGAGTAGCCACCTTTTTCAAAAAATGGGGTAGTGTGCCTGAATATTATACTCGCGTTGAATATGCTAAATTTCCTATGAACATTGTAAAACGATTCAGAAAAGCCTGAGTTATCAGATAAATTTTCCAACCTTTAAAACAACATAATGGAATGACTGGGATATACAATTATATTCAGGAAAAGTTAAAAGGATTTTATGAAGAAAGAGAAATAAAAAGTTTCATAAAAATAATTCTAAAGGATATTTTTGATATTTCTCTTCCGGATGTATTTGCAGGTAAAGAAATAAATTTACCAGAAGAAAAAAGAATCCTGCTAAAACAAATTATTTTCCGTTTACAGCAATATGAACCCTTGCAGTATATTCTGGGAGAAACAGAATTTTACGGATTGCCTTTTTATGTGAATAAACACACATTGATTCCCCGTCCGGAAACCGAGGAACTGGTAGAATGGATTCTTAAAGATACCTCTTCCCACTTTCCTTACAGAATACTGGATATAGGGACAGGAAGCGGGTGTATTGCTATCAGCTTAGCCAGATATCTTCCGAATGCCATTGTTCATGCATGTGATATTTCCGGAAAGGCATTGGAAACAGCAGAAAGAAATGCGGAAAGGAATAAAGTAAGGGTTATTTGTGAAAAATTTGATATTCTATCTGTTTCTTCTGATTCTTTTAAAGAAGAGTTTGATATTATTGTGAGTAATCCTCCTTACGTTACAAAAAAAGAAAAAAGAAACATGGAAAAAAATGTATTGGAATATGAACCTCATACTGCACTTTTTGTTCCTGATACGGATCCATTGTTATTTTACAGGGAAATAACTAATTTAGCCCTTTTAAAGCTTAAAAGGAATGGATCTCTTTTCTTTGAGACAAGTAGCCTTTATGGAAAAGAAACTGTTTCTATGATTGAAGAAAAAGGATTTAAAGAAGTTATTTTAAAAAAGGATCTCTCCGGAAGAGAACGAATGATTAAAGCTAAAATTCAGACTAACATATGAAAACCCTTAGTGAGCAACAGGCGCTTCAGAAAGCAGCTTCTTATTGTTCCCTTACTGAACATTGCATTTCAGAAGTAAAAGAAAAACTAACTAAATGGGGAGTAGAAAATACTGCTTCTGAAAGAATTATAGCTTATCTTATAAAAGAAGGTTTTATTAATGAAAAAAGATTTGTAAAAAGTTTTGTAAATGATAAGCTGACATTTAATAAATGGGGGAAAGTTAAGATAGGCCATGCGTTACAACAAAAGAAAATAAATCCATCGGATATTGATAAAGCATTGGAAAGTATTGATAAAGAAAAATATTCTTCTATCTTACAAACTATTCTTAAGGATAAAATGAAAAGTATTAAATATAAAGATCCTTATGAATTACAGGGTAAATTGTTCCGTTTTGCTTTAAGCCGGGGATTCTCTTCCAATGAAATACAAAGCAGTATAAAAAATATGTTGAAAGATGAAAAATAAAAAGGTTCTGTGGTTACTGATTTTTTTTCTTCCGTATTTTCAAAGTTACAGTCAAACAGATTTTGCCAATAGATTAAGTGAGGCTGCTCTTTCTTTAACTAAAGACAGAGTAGTATATGATCCTGCTTATTTCAGTATTCCTTATCCTAATGGTGATATACCTGCCGGAAAAGGTGTTTGTACAGATGTAATAATAAGGGCTTACCGGAAATTAGGGATTGATCTGCAAAAAGAGGTCCATGAAGATATGAAAGCTAATTTTAATATATATCCGAAAAACTGGGGATTAAAATCTACAGATAGAAATATTGACCATCGGAGAGTGCCTAATTTAATGACTTTCTTTTCACGGAAAGGAAAAGAAAAAGTCATTTCCACTAACCCAACTGATTATTTACCCGGAAATATTGTAGCATGGAATCTTGGTAAAGGTATTACCCACATAGGAATTGTCGTGAATAAGAAGTCACGCGATAATAAGCGATATCTCATTGTCCATAATATAGGTGCCGGACAAGTCGTGGAAGATTGTCTTTTTTCTTATCCTATTATAGGACATTATACATATAATAAATGATTATTTTATTTGGTACAAAATATAAATAGAAACAGGATGGGGTTAAGATATGGTGTAATAGGCACAGGAGCAATAGGAGGATATTATGGAGGCAAATTAGCCAAAGCAGGGAATGAAGTGCATTTTCTTTTTCATTCTGATTATGAATATGTCAAAGAAAACGGACTGAATATATCTTCTATTGACGGAGATTTTAAATTATTTCCTGTATCTGCTTATCACGATACAAAAGAAATGCCTGTATGTGATGTCGTACTGGTAGGTTTGAAATCGACTAATAATCATCTTCTGAAAGAATTATTACCTCCCCTTTTGCACAAAGATACCTTAGTGATTCTGATTCAGAACGGACTGGGATTAGAAGAAGACTTACATGCCACCTTTCCTTCTTTATATATTGCAGGAGGGTTAGCGTTTATTTGTTCAAATAAAACCGGTAAAGGCCATATTCATCATTTAGATTATGGCAGCTTAAACCTGGGTCTTTATAGTGGTCCGGAAAAATTATTAGAAGAGGTGTGCAAAGATTTGAGAAATGCCGGTATAAAAGCAAATATCCTCGAATTGGCAACAGCACGTTGGAAAAAACTGGTCTGGAATATACCTTATAATGGACTTACGGTAGCTTTAAATACTACAACAGACAAGTTGATGAATCATCCTTCTTCTTTAAAACTTATCCATGATTTAATGCTTGAAGTAATTCATGCTTCTCATTATTTAGGATATCCGATCCCGGATTCTTATGCAGAAGAAATGCTGGAAATGACGAAAGTAATGACTCCTTATTCTCCAAGTATGAAATTAGATTTTGAAAATAAACGTCCACTGGAAATAGAATACATTTATTCTTTTCCTATTAAAAAAGCTTTAAAAGCAGGCTTTCGAATGTCTAAAGTAGAAATGCTGGAAAAAGAATTAGAATTTATCCAGGCAAATTATCTTTGACATGCATACATAGTTAATTATGCTTCTCCACCGAATCCTATAATGGGAGGAATAAAGCCGGTGTTATTTTCAGATTTTTTAATCGGACCGAAATGTGCTTCATATTTGCGGATATTGTCTTCTAAAGCCATTTGTAACCGTTTCGCATGTTCCGGAGTGAGAATAACACGGGACTTTACTTTTGCTTTAGGAATATTGGGCATAATTCTTATAAAGTCCAATACAAATTCCGAAGAAGAATGTGAAATAATAGCTAAATTGGAGTAAACCCCCTGCCCTACTTCATCGGATAATTCAATATTTAATTGATTGGGATTCTTTTTATCTTTTTCCATAACAAAGAAGTTTTAGGCAAAAGTATAAAATAATTTGTATTATTTCTTTTCATAAAAAGAATTCTCTCCTTATTGATAAAAAATAACTGCAACCTTTTTCTTAGGAAAAGGTTGCAGTTTTATCATTTCTCTATTTAAAACAAGAATCACTTCTTTTTCATGATTCTTATTCTTTTTATATATAGGATATAAATACAAGCACTTAATAAAAGAAAATATAATGAATCCGGAACAGCAAGAGGTCTGGTTCCTACTCCCCCTCCTTCACCGGTTACATTTCCACTTCCTCCGTCCGGGTCCGGTTCATCATCCATAAGGTTGAAAATTTCTGATTGGATTATATTTGTATTTTCATCTTCTCCGAAAGAAGGATCCTGCTGAAATAAATTATTCTCGCTGTTTTCCTGAAATTTTTTAGAAGGAAGTTCGTTTTTTTCCTTAAAAACGCCAGCCATTGACAGAGGAATTACCAGTAAGACACTTAATAATATTAAAATTATACTCTTCATTATTTCACTAAAATTTTAGATACATAGGAAGCCGCACCTGATATCTTTATCACATATACTCCATCGGTAAGATATTGTGGAATATTGATTATATAATCATTCACCGTAGTTTTATTGATTATTTTTCCCTGTACATCATATATTGAAATCTCCGAGCCAAAATCTTTCTCATCAAAAGTTTTTATTGTAGTAATACCGTCCATATAATAAGCGTGTATTTCTTTTTTTACATCCGAAGAAGTATCTATTCCTGTTATCTCATTAGAAAAACGTAATTCAAAGCGATCTTCCGCATCATCAGGTTCAGAAGTTGTTTCATAATATGTCTCAGCTGTCAGCAATGTTTTTGTACCGAATTTTTTATCAATTAACCATATTTCCTTCACATGGGTCATGGTATTAAGGCGTAATCCCCTTATAAAAATTTTCTGAGGTATTAAAGAGGGAGTCATATAAAGAGGTTCCACAACAGTAGTATTGGAAAGAATCTTTTCATCTACAGCCACTATATCACCATTTGTATCTATACCATCTCCTAAATAAAGTAAACTCATAATAGACTGAGCAGGGAGAGTTCTGCTCCTTTTTAATGCTACTCCCTCTTTCAGTACGTTTACAGAAGATGTTTTATAAGTAAGCTCATCTGCTGAGGTATTCCTAATTTCAGTGGGATCTCTTAGCACGACACATATTCTGTCAGAAGTTTTAGTTTCTGCGTCGATCACTTCAAAAATGAAATCATCATATCTTTTTAATCTGGAGGAACGTATAAAGTTAGTAGAAGCATGGCTTACCTCACTCTTAGGAATATGCATCTCTACATTATCATTATAGGAATAAATCCTGAATAATTGTAAAGGAGAAATAAAAAATTCTCCCGGGACATCCGGAATATAATCAGTTGCCGGGTCGGGATCGGGGTTATAAGTCCCTCCTATCTCTTTCATGCTATAATATACATGGGTAGCATATATCATCCTATCTTCTCCTACTCCGTAAGCTTTTGCTCCCGGAGAAAGGATCCACACACGATTCATAATATCCCGTGTACCAGCTACAGAAGAATTTCCGGGCCGTACATTCCAGTTTGGCAACAAGGTAGCATCTGTTGTTAAAACAAGATCATCCATGGATAAAGGAGCCAAGTAAGGATTAGCCAGGTAATTGTAGCCTTGGGAAAGTGTAAAAGGAACATACGATGCGGTTACTATCTTTTCATCTTCATATACAGATTCATTAGCAGCATCATAAGGCCGATAAAGATTGTTCGGATTATCATATACAAATCTGTCGAACACATAATTTCCGGTACTATTCCGTGTATCAAAATCAATTATTCCTTCGTATTTTTCATCGATGGGATATGCAGAAGGCTGATCTCCGAATATATCTACTCCTAGTGCAAATCCTCTTCCGGCCGGCAAACGTATTTCAGGTGAAAGTTCCGTTTGATTAAATTCGCCTAAAAATCCATAATGGTCCGGCAGAATTAATACGTTAAACATAAAATAATCGGACCGGATTGCACTAAAAGGCGATCCCAGTCCATATAATCTTCTGTAAGGAGTAGTAGCATCTCCTAAATAATCCGAACCATACGGGTCAGCTTTAAAGTTTATCTGAAACCGACCTATCTCTTCTACAGGAGTGGTAGAAAGATCAAAATTATCGTATCGTACATCTCCCGTTATTCTTACATGAGCTAATAAAGTCCGTGAATTTGCCCGTTCTATGGCTACTATATTGTTGGGATTGGTTGTTCCTGCATTGTCATCATATCCGTAATCCATATATCTGTCCGCTAACTGTGAGTCAAGAATAAAAGCTCCACTGGTCATTCTGGCATTATTTAAATCTGCTGCCATGCGTGCATCCAATAATACCGTATTTACATTATTAATCCGAAGAGTATCAGGAAATATAATATAAGAAGTACTTTTAGAAGGAATTGTTCCGAAAGTCGTATTTTCAGAAACAATCCGTTGTTGCTGAGTTCCCCTGAATTCTAAGGTTCCCGGAGAATTACCTCTTGAAAAAACATTGGAGTAATTCCCTGTCCTGTATGCATTATGATATAAATTGCCTATCAATACAATTTTACCTCCGTCTACTTTTATATTGCAGCCAGGAGAGTCATCAATATTATCTGCTATGAATTGTCCATTAATATACAAGGTAGCATTAGAAAGGTTCTCTCCTTTGACATATACATTCCCGGTATTATAGAATATGCTATTACTTTCCTGACAATATAAGTTGGTAAGAAGAAATAAAAAACCTGTTGCACATACTATCAATTTTCTTATTTGCGAAATAAGATAAGTATCTAGTGCGTTTAAAAAAAATATATAAATACACGCAACACATTTACTATAATAACCATTTAACCCATTCACTTGTGGTAACAATTTTATCATATTAAGGAATATCATTCATACCATTTCATTTCCTTTTTCTTTAACCTAACCGATCAATTTATAGTATTAAATAATTATATAAATTATATTCAATCATTCATAATTTATATAAAATATTAGTTAAAGACTAAGTTCAAAGGGATAAACAAAGAATTTTATTAAAAGTTCTGAAAAGTGAAAAGAGAAAATAGGAAAATAACTAAATATAAAAGAAGAGAAAGATTAAACCTATAAAAAAGAAGAAGAGTGTATTATTAACTTTTAGCAATTAAGACAAAAAGAGAAAGAAGAGTTAATGTTATAATTTTCTGATCATATAATGTACAAAATATTTAATAAAAAGAGAATAAGAAAGGAAATAATTCTTTATTCATCAATAGTCAGACGAAAGATTAAACAAAGGTATGTAGACGATTTTATAGATTTTCTTCTTATTTCATACCTCTACTTTATATATTTTTGCATGTAAATGATAGAAAAGTCCTTGTTCTTTTTGTAGCCTATATTCTTTAATGTACCACACAATTGAAAGCCCTGCTTTTTATGAAAATTAATGCTCCGGGTATTATCCGAAGCAATGACAGCAATAAAATTATCTATCTTATACTCCTCCGCATAATTAGTTAATTCCTTCAATAACAAACTTCCTAAACTACATCTGGTATATTCCGGAGAGATAAAATATGTAATGGATGCGGTTCTGCTAAAATTTTCAAACGGAAGAAAATCCTTTAATAAACCAAAACCAATCACCTTTTCTCCATTGTCCAGCACCAGAAATGAATCTGTAAGAACTGACTTATGTAAAGATGCTATGAATGTGACATCAATATTTTCTTCCGGAAACGCAGCGTTACTATGTTCAATATAATAATTATAGATATCTGCTATGAATGAATAATCCTTACTTTCAATTGTTCTAACCTGCATCTATGAATATTTAAATAGTTATCAACTCTAATAAATGCTTATTTTCTTACTTTTTGCAATAAATAATAATCCAGTATTACCATTGCTGCCATAGCTTCTACAATAGGAACTGCACGAGGTAAAACACATGGATCATGTCTTCCTTTTGCTTTTAAAGTAGTTTCTTCTCCCATTCTATCCACAGTAGATTGGGAAATTAAAACAGTAGCAACAGGCTTGAAAGCAGTTCTGAAATAAATATCTTCCCCATTGGATATTCCTCCCTGGATTCCTCCTGAATTATTAGTAGCAGTTTTTATAGTATTATTTTCTTTATAAAATAGATCATTCAATTCCGATCCTCTATATTTAATTCCTTCAAAACCTGCTCCGTATTCAAATCCTTTTACAGCATTTATACTAAGCATGGCACTTCCCAACGCCTGATGTAATTTACCGAAAACAGGTTCACCCAAACCTACAGGAACTCCTTTTATCACACAGGTAATAATCCCTCCTATCGTGTCACCCTGAGATTTCACTTCTTCAATAAGGCGGATCATTTTTTCTGCTGTCCGTTTTTCCGGACAACGGACCGGATTACTTTCAATTTGGTTAAAATCCAGTTCCTGATAAGGCGTCGTTATTTCTATATCCTCTACACAGGAAGTATAAGCAGTCACCGATATATTCAATTGTTTAAGAACAAGTTTAGCTATTGCACCGGCGACACAACGAGAAATAGTTTCCCGTGCAGATGACCTCCCCCCTCCCCTATGGTCACGTGTTCCGTACTTTTGCTGGTAAGTAAAATCAGCATGTGAAGGTCTGTAGACATCTTTCATATTATCATAATCCGAAGAATGCTGATTGGTATTTCGGATAATAAATCCAATGGAAGTACCGGTTGTTTTTCCTTCATAAATACCGGATAAAAACTCTACCTTATCTCCTTCTTTTCTGGAAGTAGTAATAGAAGACTGGCCCGGACGGCGGCGATCAAGTTCCGACTGGATATATTCCATATCTATCTCAATGCCGGAGGGACATCCGTCTATCACTCCTCCTATTGCTGGCCCGTGGGATTCTCCGAAAGAAGTTAATCTGTATATATTGCCAAAAGAATTAAACATGTGATATAATAAATTAAATACTTTATTTAACTAATCATTAAACTTAGGAAACAAATTCCTGTCTCCGAATGCATTATCTATACGTGATACATGAATCCAAAACTTATTTTCTTCTATCCATGACAAAGGAAAAGCAGCTTTTTTTCTGCTATATGGATATACCCATTCATCGGCACATAGGGTATATTCAGGATGAGGCGCATTGACAAGGACATTGTTTTTCTTGTCATACACACCGTTTTCTATTTCTTTTATTTCTTTATAAACACAAATCATAGCTTCTACAAAACGATTTAATTCTTCCGGACTTTCACTTTCCGTAGGTTCAATCATTAAAGTTCCTGCTACAGGAAAAGACAAGGTAGGAGCATGAAAACCAAAATCCATCAGCCTTTTTGCAATGTCTGTCTCGGTAACACCGGATAAACTCTTGAATTTCCTGCACTCCAGAATCATCTCGTGTCCGACTCTTCCTTTTTTTCCCCTGTATACCGTACCATACGTGTCTTCAAGACAATCTGCCAGATAATTTGCATTCAGAATAGCTATCCGGGAAGCATTTGTAAGTCCTTCTGTACCCATCAGCCTTATATAGGCATACGTCACAGGTAAAATACCGGCATTTCCGTAAGGAGAAGCAGAAACGGTATTTAATGTTCCTGACAAAAAGGGATGTTGTGGTAAAAAAGGAATCAAATGAGAGGCGACACATATTGGGCCTTCACCCGGCCCTCCTCCTCCATGCGGACCGGCAAAGGTTTTATGTAAATTAAGATGGCATACATCTGCTCCTATGATTCCGGGATTTGTTAAGCCAACCTGTGCATTCATATTAGCCCCATCCATATATACCTGTCCGCCAAAAGAATGAATAATCCTGCATATTTCTTCTACTCCTTCTTCAAAGATACCGTGGGTAGAAGGATAAGTTATCATACAACCTGCCAGAACATTTTTATATTCTTCTGCTTTCTGACACAGATCCGTCAGGTCTATGTTTCCGCTTTCATCACATTTTATTATCATTATATCAAATCCTGCCTGCACGGCACTTGCGGGATTCGTTCCATGCGCAGAAGCCGGAATCAGTATGCTATTCCTGTACGGATCATTTTTATCAAGAAAATACTGTCGGATCACACTCAAGCCGGTATATTCCCCTGCTGCTCCGGAATTAGGTTGAAAACTTACTCCGGGTAATCCTGTAATCTCTCCTAAATAAGAAGCAAGGTGAGTAATCAGTTCCGTATATCCTTCCACCTGATCTAAAGGTGCATAAGGATGAATATTCCTGAAACCGGTATAGTTTAAAGGCAAAAGTTCCGAGGCAGCATTCAACTTCATGGTACACGATCCTAAAGGAATCATGGAATGTGTCAGGGAAATGTCTCTGCGTTCCAGTTTTTTAATATACCGCATCAGTTCCGTTTCCGTCCGGTATTTATGAAATACTTCCTGTAACAAATAAGGAGTTTTCCTTAAAAACTTTTCTTCTATGGATACTTTTCTTTTTATTTCTTCCTTAGAAAAAGATTGATCTATTTCCGCTCCGGAAGAAAAAACAGAAAGTAAGGCAATCAGGTCTTTCTGTGTAGTAGTTTCATTCAGGCTTATGCCTATTTCTCCGGTTTCGTAATAAAAGATATTTATTTCTTTATATTCAGCTATCTGTTTGATTACTTCCAGGGAAACATTATCAGGCAAAGCAAATTTTAAGGTATCAAAATAGTTTTTATTCAAAAGTTTATATCCCATTTCCACCATTCTTCCGGCAAAAAAAGATGCCAGCGAATGAATACGGACTGCTATATTTTTAAGCCCTTCAGGACCGTGATAAATAGTATAAAAGGCTGACATGACAGCCATTAAAGCCTGTGCCGTACAAATATTAGAAGTAGCTTTTTCACGCTTAATATGCTGTTCCCTGGTTTGTAATGCCATTCTGAAAGCCTGCTTTCCGGATGCATCCTTAGAAATACCTATTATTCTTCCTGGTATGTGCCGCTTATATTCTTCTTTAACGGCAAAAAATGCTGCGGAAGGACCGCCATAATACATAGGAATCCCAAAACGCTGAGAACTGCCGAAAACAATATCTGCGCCCCATTCTCCAGGAGGAGTAAGCAAACACACGGATAACAGATCTGTTGCCACAGCTATTTTACAATCCACTTCCGTTGCTTTTTCAACAATCTTTCTGTAATCCTTAATACTGCCATCCGCATCCGGATATTGAAGAATCATTCCGAAAACATTCTCTGTAAATTCAAAGGAATCGCAATCTGCTACCTGCAATTTAATATTCAAAGGAAGACAATGCGTATTTAATACAGCAAGCGTGTGAGGATATACACATTCATCCACCAGTAATATATTAGCTTCTGCCTTCTTCTTTTGACCGGTTCTCAAAGAAAACATCATCATGGCTGCTTCTGCTGCCGCTGTTCCTTCATCCAGTAAAGAGGCATTCGCTACAGGCAATCCTGTTAATTCACTAACCATGGTTTGAAAAATCAGCAAGGCTTCAAGTCGTCCCTGTGAAATTTCCGCCTGATAAGGAGTATAAGAAGTATACCAAACCGGATTTTCAAATATATGGCGTAGGATAGGAGCAGGGGTCACTGTTTCATACCATCCTCTTCCTATATAAGAAGTAAATTCTTTATTTTTTTCCGATAATTCTTTGATATGTCCGGCAAATTCTGCTTCCGACATAGCGGATGGTAATTTCAGGGGGGCTTGTAAACGTATTTTCTCAGGAACAACCTGCTCGATCAGTTCGTCAAGCGAAGAAGCATTTACTTTCCGGAGCATTTCATCTACATGTTCCTCCCGAATACCAATATGGCGGTCTGAAAATTTTTCGGATTTCATAGAAAAAGTTATGTCAGAAAAGGATTTGTATATTTTTCTTTTTGTATGCTGGTGGCGTACCCATGTCCGGGATATACAACAGTCTCTTCAGGTAAAGTCAGTACCTTATCTTTCAAGCTTTTCATAAGGACATCATAATTTCCTCCCGGTAAATCTGTTCTTCCGATACTACCCTGAAACAATACATCTCCAGCAAATAATATTCCTGCTGCCGGAGAATAAAATACCAGGCTGCCGGGAGAATGTCCCGGAACATGCATAATTTTGAATGAAGAGTTACCAAATAAAACAGTATCCTTTTCATCCAGGTAGTTTTTCAAAGAAACCGGGTCTTCTTCAACAGAAAATCCGAATAAAGCAGCCTGTGACTTCAGTCCATTTAATAGAAACAGATCATCCGCATGTGCCTCCGGTTTCAACCCGTATTTATAAAAAATATAGTTATTTCCTAACACATGGTCAAAATGAAGATGTGTATTCAGTAAATGTGTAACAGTTAATCCGTTTTCCAGGATGAAATTATCCAATTCTTCCCTTTCTTTTTCCGATACCATTCCCGGATCAATAATTACCGCTTCTTTGGTATCGTCATATACCAGGTAAGTATTTACCGGAAAAGGATTAAATGCAAACTGTTTTACTATCATTTCTTTTTATTTATCTATGGTCAGAGCGGTAAATAAATAATTTTTTTTGTTTTGAAAAACTCTTCTTGAAAGAACTCACTTAATTCTGCAATCATTACTTTATTCCGGAAAGGTTTTATTTCCTGTTGCAATTCCCCTCCTTTAAGGCATATCAGTCCGTTAGGCAATGCATTTTTCTGCTCTCTTGCTATATTTTTTTTTACAATTTTTTCCAGCTCATTCAAAGGCATAACTGCACGACTAACAACAAAATCAAATTTTCTTTTCTCGTCTTCCATCCTGCTGTGAGCAAAAGTCACATTCTCCAACCCTGTTTCTTTTGCCACTTCAGCCGCTACTTTTATTTTTTTATTAATACTATCTAACAAATGAAACTGGACTTCAGGAAACATAATAGCCAGCGGAATACCCGGAAAACCTCCTCCCGTACCTACATCCATCACTTGTGTCCCTTTTCTGAATTTAATCAGACGCGCTATTCCCAGAGAATGTAACACATGATGAAGATATAAATTCTGAATATCTTTTCTTGAAATAACATTGATTTTACTGTTCCAGTCACTATACAGATCAAATAAAGAAGAAAACTGTTTTTCCTGTTGTTCTGACAGATCCGGAAAATACTTTTTAATACATTCCATTATTAATTATAAAACTTAGAAACAGGACTGTTTTGTTTTAATATTAATTTAAGCTTGCTATAAGGGATGAATACCTGAGTAGCTCCTAATACATAGGGAGCTATTTCATATTCATTATAGACATATGTCAGTCCGTGTTCATCTATTATAAAATTATCATTTGAGGTAAGTTCCAATGCACCGAAATATCCTAATTCAATTAATTCTTCGGCAGATCCAACCTCGTTCTGTTCCGCAATATTATCCAGAATCAATGTATTTAATTCCTTTTCATATCCTTCTACAAATATATCCTTTTCTTTGAGAGGTAACCCTGTATTCAGGTTAAAAACCTCGTAGGCATATACTTTTTCACCATGCGCACCTCCATAATAAGATTCCGTATAAAAGACAGTACTTAATATATCCCCTTTGTTAAAGTGTATGGTTACATCTCCTATCAAATAATAAGAATACCAGGCAGCAGGAGCAACTTCTTCCTCTTCGTTTCTTTTCTGGTCGGCTATAAACTCTTTTTCTACATTCTTATATTCATTCAGATAATCCGTTTTAAACTTCTCCCCGGCTTCCACAGGAGAAAAGTCTTCGTATTTTTCTCCCAGAAATATCTTATTGAACTGTTTCTGCAGCGTGGCTAATACGTTTTCATTTTTATATTCCGAGGGAAAAGTATATTTTAAATCTACATTACAATTCGGTTTTGTAGTATCACCGAATAAATGTTCCACTGCTGTGATACGGATAGAATCGAATGCAATTTGATTTTCTTCAATTTTACTTTCTTTTTTTACACAGGAAGTTACCAGAAATATAAAAAGGAAACTATATACCATCCCTTTAAAAACCTGCTTTCTCATACTTTACAAATTAGTAATTATTATATTACAAATATACGAAATTTTATCTTACCTTTTAGAAATATAATGGCAGAATGAGAAATAAACAGTCGGTTCTATCGCTTATTGCCTGTCATTATAAATACGATACTTTCCTTAGTAAATTAATTTCCAAAGATAGCAGGTATAATAGAATATATTCTGTTAAAAAGTAAAGAATTGTTATTTTATTTTTACAAACCCAGTCTTTCGGAAATCTTCAACATTTCCAGAATAGGCTTTACGGCTTTTTCCCGTATGCTTTCTTCTACCAGGATTTCCGGTTGTTCATATTTCAGGCAGTTATAAAGTTTTTCCATTGTATTCAGCCGCATAAAAGTACATTCGTTACAAGCACAGGTACTATCATTCGGAGGAGCAGGAATAAATTCTTTCTCCGGACTTAATTTTTTCATTTCATGGAGAATACCGGATTCAGTGGCTACAATAAAACGACTGGTATTACTTTGTGTGGTAAATTTAAGCAAAGCGGCTGTAGAGCCTATATGATCTGCTAAGGTAAGAATAACCTGTTTGCATTCCGGGTGAGCTAATACTAGAGCGTCGGGATAATTCTTTTTAAGTTCGAGTATTTTTTCCAGAGAGAACTGCTCATGGACATGGCAAGCTCCATCCCATAGCAACATATTACGTCCTGTAATACTATTTATGTAATTTCCCAGGTTCCTGTCAGGACCGAAGATAATTTTTTCATCCTTCGGAAAACTTTCTACTATCTGTTTAGCATTGGTTGAAGTTACTACTACATCTGTCAAAGCTTTTACGGCTGCTGTTGTATTTACATAAGAAATTACCTTATGGTCCGGATGAGCGATCACGAATTTTTCAAATTCTTCTGCCGGACAACTGTCGGCCAGTGAGCAACCGGCTTCAAGATCCGGTACCAGTACTTTCTTCCCCGGGGAGAGGATTTTGGCTGTTTCTCCCATGAAATGAACCCCACAAAGAACAATAATATCTGCATCTGTCTTAGCAGCCCACTGAGCTAATGCAAGGCTATCACCGACACAATCCGCTATATCCTGAATATTTCCCTCCTGGTAATAGTGAGCCAGTATCACTGCGTTTTTTTCTTTCCGCATGGATTTAATGGCTTCTACTATCTCTGTATTTTCTTTGGCAGATGTTACTTCTATTTCTTTTTTACTTTCCATTTTATAGATTTTAAAATTCCGGAAATCAACTATCAACAACCTTTTATATATTAATAAAAGAATTAAATTAAATATAAAAATATGGATATGATAATAGCCTGTTGAAAGTGTTTATAAAAAACAATGTTAAGATTTGGTTTTTTAATTATTAAGAATTTGTTTTGACTTATTACAAATGTTATTGACAGGCAAAAATACGATTAAGATTTGATATTCTATCATATACGGATTTTATTAACAAACTGCTGATAACTTTCAGTGTTGTAAATTTTCTATCGGAGCTGTATCTCATAACTCTGTAATTTCCCGTTTATAATTTAAAATTAATTTTCAAGGTACTTATTTTGTCGTTTAGAATTTTTTTTTACCGTTTTGTCTATTTGAACTCTCCAACTTTTTTTCCTGTTAGTTTTCTTATTTTTTTATCATGTTTTCAACAGGGTTTTCAAAAATTGTTAATAACAGAAGATAAAAAGGGAAAGGGAAAAGATAAAATGTCCGGAAATTCCCTCTCCGGATGGCTAAGGTAGTTATTTTACTTTATATCTTTTCTCTTAATTCAGGGAATTATTGTCTAATTTTGTACGAAAGATCGGAATGATGAAAAAATTAAAAATAACAGAATTAAACCGACTTAGTGTCGAAGAATTCAAATCTGTTCCCAAAATACCTTTAGTGGTTGTATTAGATAATGTTCGTAGCCTCAATAATATAGGATCGGTTTTCCGTACTTCGGATGCTTTTCTGGTACGTGCCATTTATTTATGTGGTATAAGTTCTACTCCTCCGAATGCAGAAATTCATAAAACAGCATTGGGAGCAGAGTTTTCTGTAGACTGGAAATACTTTGAGCATACATTAGATGCGATAGAAGCGCTTAAGAAAGAAGATTATTATATTTTTTCCATCGAACAGGCTGATAAATCTTTGTCATTAGATGAATTGATAGTAAACAAAAGTAAAAAATATGCTGTTGTTCTTGGGAATGAAGTGAAAGGGGTAGGGCAGGAGGTGGTTGACGTTTCGGACAATTGCATTGAAATACCTCAGTATGGTACCAAACATTCGCTGAATGTATCTATTGCGGCCGGTATTGTGATCTGGGAATTTTTTCAGAAACTGAGGTAGATGCAATGTTCAAGAAGCAGGAATTGGAAGATTTATTCTGTTTAATTCTTACTTTCAGGAATTTGTTTTTCATATATTTTCTTCCTTATATTATAAATATTTATTTAAATGCTTAAGTTATTATTAAATTATAATTTAATAATAAGCATCTATTTTTTCTTTTTTCAATTAAATTTATGCACAAAACAGGACAGTTTTACTAATGAATCAACTATCCCGTATTAGTTATGCAACTAATACGGGATAGTTGACCAACTAATATGACATAAATGCTCAACTAATACGGGATAGTTGGGCATTTTTAACCAAAAAAACGGCTTTTTTGCCGTATTAGTTGACTTACTTTAGTACTAAAAGTAGTCGATATTTGTAAAAAACGGGACTTTCTTATTCTTATTTTATGCCTATCTTTTCAGAAAAGGTAGGAAAATGGCAGGAAATAGGGAAAGAAATCGAAAACTATCGTTTCTTTTTATATTGAAGGCATGTAGAATATGGTTATAAGACTCTTTATGCATGTATTCAAATGGGATAGAAATAAAAGATAAAGGGAAGGAAAGAATTCTCTTTTTTTCTTTTGCTGCATTTGTAAGTTGAGTGAATAAACAAAAATTTAATAGATAAAAATCTTCCCTATATACTCTTTTTGCTTCTTTGAAAATCTGAAGAAGAATTGAATATATGTATTTAAAAAGGAAAGATGCCATATTTTATTTTCTGTTTATTGTTTTTATTGGTACAAATATACAACAGAAAATTTAAAAATGCAAGTATTTACTGCATTATTTTTGAAAAAAATGGAGATAGGGGGATAAAAATTTAATTTTATTTAGCGAAGAGAATGAGATAAGTGTTATTAAACCCCACCCCTTTTGGCGAAGCCAAAAGGTACTCCCCTCGTACGTTTGCATGA
>JAJQEC010000052.1 GCA_021201815.1 Candidatus Azobacteroides sp.
GGTTTAGGCTGCCATTTTGATATGCAGGCTAAACCCCTTTATTTCATTTTTCTATTTTCCCTTAAACCAGTCGATAATTTTCCTCTGTAGGCGGGTCGGTAGACAAATCATAGAAATCTGCACTTTCCATTAACACACGGAAGTACTCTACCCTTTTATAATCAGGATACATATGTTGCAGCACAGGACTACCCTCATAAATATCTTTTGCCGTTGAATTAGGAACATCAAAATGCACCATTCCTGCAATCCTGACAGAAACACTTCCTTCCATAGCCAGAAGTTCTACATGAGGATTGCTTTTTATCTGGGAATATACTTCTTTATCATCTGCAGTAAAGAAGTATAAACTGTTAAGCTGATCATCAAGCCCTACAATTTCGAAAGCACGTACCTTCGGTTTCTTATCTTGTCCCACTGTAGCCAATGCTACATCTTTATGTTTTCTCAGAAATTCATTTATCTTTTTCATATAATTTAATTTTTACTTATAACGTTTTTCATCAAAAATATGTTTAAGGTTATTTTTATATTCTTTGAAAAGTATAGCTTATCAGAAAAATATCCTTTTCCGATTTTTGTTTTAAAATATAATCCGACATAAAACGTCTCACAATACAGAAGAAATAAATACAGGATCATGGAAATGAAAAACACAGAAGAAATAAAAATGCTCTTAATTGTCTGCTTACTTTCAGTACTGACAGTATGTATGCTGGTGCTCCACAAAAATGAAATCAACAAGACATTAAATCCAGCATCTTTTACAGAAACTGTTAACATACACACTGAATAAAAAGAAAAACATTTCATTTGTTTTTCAAATGGAAAAGCTGAATTTAAGATCTTTAATTATTTTGTTTTCCGGATTTCAATTATTTTTGGAGAAAATAAATCCTTTTTCTGTCTATAAAAAAGAAATGAGAGAATGGGAAAAGAAAAAGACGTATATAATTAGGTTATATTAATTATGGAAACATTTGCTGACAGAATAATAGCATTTAACAAGGAGTTAACGTTCAATGGTATTTTACCGGAAGATATACAGTTTATGAATCCGTTCGCAACCAATAAAGAAGTACTGAATATATCCGGAAAGTTTTATAAAAAGTATTACGACGATAATCAGCAAAGAAAAATTATCATTGGCATTAATCCGGGACGTTTCGGGGCGGGTGTCACCGGAATTCCTTTTACTGATTCTAAAAGGCTGAAGGAAGTATGTGGAATTCCGGTTGATTCTGTTTCTACCCACGAAGTTTCTTCGGTTTTTGTATACGATGTAATAAATAATTACGGGGGTCCGGAAAAGTTTTATGGGGAATTTTATATCAACTCCATGTGCCCTTTGGGATTGATCCGGAAAAATAATCGGAATAACTGGGTGAATTGTAACTATTATGACGAAAAAGAATTGTATGAAAGTCTAAAACCTTTTATTCTGGATAACCTCAGGAAACAAATTAAATTGGGTGTTGATACCACATGTTGTTATATAATGGGAAAAAAGAATGCTGCATTCTTTGAAAAAATAAATAAAGAAGAAAAACTATTTGATTCTTATGAGATTCTGGCTCACCCCCGTTATGTAGAACAATATCAAACAAGAAACAGAGAAGAATTCATTAAAGAATATCTTCAAAAGCTAAAGAGCAAATGAAGCTTTCACTCCTGAAAACCTTACAGGGAAGAAAGGGTAGCAGCATATTCCCTCTGTCTCCTGAAAAATTCGATTTTTTCTTTCTCTCCGGTACCGGATATTAAAGTAGAAAGACGCTTTTGTCCGAGCAGCCAGTTTTTTATATGAACATTTTTTTTGCCTTCTACTGAAATGATTGCATTCAAAGATAAAACATATACCATACATAAATTATACGCATCGGATTCGATATAAGATTGATTCAAATCGACATGAATGTCGGAAATGTACAAAGAAAAACGAGTTCCATCTTCTCCGAAAGAACCGGCTGTAGTCAGATGTTCCAGATAATTAAGATAGTCAAATATCTCCTGCTGGATTTTTAAAATATCCTGTTTGGTGATAAGTTGCAGAAGATAAAAATGCTTGATATCATTGATGAGATCTATAAAAATGGTAGCGCTTAAAATATATTCGGTATGAGCTATTTTTTTACTCTCTTCAAAGGCTTTCTGTTGATAGGCTACATAACGTTCGGAAAATTTGATTTCTTCATATTTCCTTAAAGGAATAGGAGTCTTGAATTGATATCTCCATTTCAATAAATAAAAAAGTGAAAGATGAGGATATTGATAAGTCATTGGGATAGGAAGAGAAGTCCATGTTTCTGTACATTGGGTATTTTTATTCTTAGCAACAACCTCAAGTAATCTTACATAACTTTCACATATCTCGTAATCTTTCTCACTAGGTGATTCAAAATCTGCCATGACAAGAGTAAAAGGCTGAGTCTTTTCCAAATCATACCCAATCATATTATCAAGAGAAATACCCAATGCCTCGGCAAGCATGGCAATTTCATAAAATGAAAAATAGACTTCTCCCCTTAACCTGCGATAAGCTGATTCTTTTTCAATATCCAGTAATTTCATAAGAAATTTTACCAACTCACTTCTATCGGCAATCTTTCCTGTCAACATTTTTATGAAATTAGTCTGCAAAGTCTCTTTGTCCATTTTATAGGTAGTTTTAAATAGCTATCTCAGAAGTTTTCTTCTAAAAAAGAAGATGAATGAGAGGGCAAAGATACAAATCAGTCAGGAATATGAAATTATAAATTGAGATAATTTGTTAATTTTTTGTTTACAACAGATAGTTTAGTTAAAACAAAGTTTTACCATAAAAATGTTAGAAGAAGCTTTAACACCTGTTTATCAAGAAGTAATTTTCCCATCTATATAAAAATATATTTAAATAAATAGTGTTTTTATTTTTACACAAGCAGTCATTCAATATAAAGATAACTCATTCATTCAAACTTTTAATAACAAATACTACCAAAGGAATCTTAAAACTCACATATATTCTGTGACCTTATAATTGATTCTCCATTGGATTCCGAATTTATCTCTGCACATTCCGAACTTATCCGACCAGTAGGTTTCCTGAAATGGCATAAGGACTTCTCCACCTTCCGAAAGTTTATTGAAAAAGTATTTTGTATCTTCCTCTTCCAGTGTTCCCAAAGACAGAGAAAGAGCGATATTATCTCCGGAAGAGACTTTATTTTCGGAAGTCACATCCGCTCCCATAAGACGGATTCCTTCTCCGATCGGCAAGGAAATAAACAGAATCCTATCCTGTTCGGCTTTCGGAAGTAAATTTCCTTCTATCAGTTCTTTATATCGGACAAAGGAAGTAAAATCTCCTCCGAATAAGGATTTATAGAAATTAAACGCTTCTTCGCAGTTTCCATCAAAAATTAAATAAGGTTCCAGCAGCATACATGCAATTTTTTAAATAAATAATAGTACGTTTTATATAAAATCTAATAGGATTTTATATAAAACGAAATCCTGAAGGAATTTGTTCTGACCAAAGCCGTTTTGTTTTTATGGAACAGGAAGTCTGTTTTTTTCTATTAAATCAACAGGAAAAGAAATGTGGTCTTCAAGATCGATCATTGTATTGATAAAATGTACCGTTTTGTATTTCTCTATATCTTGCATGGAAATTAACCGTTCTTTTATTTTTTTCTGTTGTAAAAGCAGTTTTCTTTTTCTTCCCGGTAATAAATAAGAGGACGGAGTATACATACCGGTTTCATTTTCAAACACCAGATTGGAGGAAGAAGCATCAGTAACCAGGCCATTTTTGACAATAATAATTTCATCACATCTCGATTGCATGAGCATCTCATTTAACGGTGTTCTGTCTATGTATTTAAAGGAATAATCAATGTGATCATTTCTGACAAACCCGACCTTTTGAATATTCCGGAAAGAATAACTGCTGAATTCTATCGCATGGATTACATCCGAGTATTCAATACGACATTTTACCAATCCGGTCCGGAGTTTCACGGGTATTATTTCCGTAGAGAGATTCACTTCTATCTTTTTAGCATAAAAATGGTTTGTGGTATTGTTCATCCTTTCTATATGAGAAGGTATATTATAATAAATACCATCTTTTACTTTAATTACTTCAGAAAAAACCGGACGTATCATGATATAAAAGGTAAATAAATTTTATTTAATATTTCTTGATATTCTTTTTCAGGATCACTATATGCTGTAATACCTCCTCCGCTACGGAAAAAAAGCTGTTCCCTGTCTTTTTCAATGAAACGGATCAGTACTCCGCTTTCCAATGCATTTCCATCATAATAACCGAAAATTCCGGTATAATATCCCCTGGTTTCTTTTTCGGCAGACCGGATTATTTCCAGCGTAGATGCCTTAGGGGCTCCTGAAACAGAGCCTGCCGGCAGCATTCCGAATATAATATCTCCCAGATGAGAATGATAATTAACGGGTAAATCCCCTGTAATCTCCGAGCTTACCTGTAAAATATCTTTCTTATTTGTAAAGATTTTCTCTACATACCGGAAGCGCTTTACCGTTACCTTTGTAGCCACTCTACTCAAGTCATTTCTCAGCAAGTCAACAATAGTATTATGTTCAGCAATTTCTTTGCTATCATTTAATATTATTTCCTCCGCATCCGGAATATTCGCATCAATAGTTCCTTTCATCGGATAAGTAGAAATCCGGCCATTTCTTATTGAAACAAAACATTCAGGAGAAAAGGAAACAAATTGGTCAGGTACCAGCAATTGAAAAGGAGCCTGACTTAACTGAAAAATTCCGGATAAAGATAAATTTGTTTCTACAGGTATCTTTACCGTCAGGTTGGTCAGGAAAGAATCACCCCTTAAAAGGCCATTGCGTACAATTTGAAATTTCTTGTGATATTCGTCCCTGGGAATGGGTCGGAAGGTAAAGAAAGACATGTTTTCCTTCTTTTTTAAAAAAGACTTATTTCCTTTCCCATGGATCTGAAAATAGATATCGGATTGTTCCAGAGGTGACTCAATAAAATAGCCCTCCGTCATTTCAAAATTTAGAATAAAAACAAAAGGCAATTGTTTTTTTCCATATTCATTCATTTTCTCTTTTATCCTGCCAGTATCTTTATAGAGCATAGCACAACATAATAAGTTTGCTTATTTCGTTTTTTATTAAAAAAGACAAATTTTCCTTATCGGTGATAAAGATAGATAGTTTTATTGTTTTTGTTGCATGTATTTGTTTTTCAAAATAATTCTTGAAAAAAGTTTTCTTTTTGATTCAATCTCTCTCATTTTTATTTGTACATATGGTTATTTTTTCTTAACATTGCATGGAGCGAAAATTTATATAAAATTTCCCATCATTCCATAGCCAATAAAGAACTTTTCCGGAAAAATCTGAGGCAGCCAATTCCGGAACATAAAAATAACTTTAGCGATATATTATTTCATATCATAATCACATAGATGAACGTATCAGTTATACTGGGGCATCCCTATGCCGGAAGTTTCAATCATGCCATTGCAGCAAAAGTAGTAGAAACACTTGAACGTAACCGACATCATGTCTATTTTCATGATCTGTATCAGGAAGGATTTAATCCTGTTATTCCTGCCGAAGAATTAATCTCGGATTATTCCGAAGATGAACTGGTAAAATTACACTGTAAGGAAATAAAAGAAACAGAGGGGATTATAATTATACACCCCAACTGGTGGGGGCAACCTCCGGCTATTCTGAAAGGGTGGGTAGACCGGGTTTTTCGTCAGGAAATTGCCTATACTTTTCCGGAAGGAGATAATGGCGGAGGATTACCGATCGGACTCTTAAAAGCAAAAGTAGCGCTGATATTCAATACGTCAAACACTCCGGAAGAAAGAGAAAATACTGTTTTCGGAGATCCGCTGGAAAACATATGGAAAGCCTGTGTTTTTGGTTTTTGCAATATTCATACCTACGAAAGGAAAATGTACCGGGTGATTGCAGATAGTACATACGAAGAGCGTGTAAAATGGCTGGAAGACGCGGCTTCTGTTACTATCAAACATTTCCCCCGATGAAACGGGCCGGGAGAATACTTCTTTATTTCCGGAATAAATACAAGAACCAGTTGAGGAATACTCTTAAAAAAGAGGAAGCCATGGCTGAGAAATAAAAAACACCTAAGCTAAATTAAAATGGTTAAGAGAGTTGCAAACTTACATTTTAAAACCCATCTCCTCCAGAAAATTCCTAATAGAACTGACTTAATTAATATCCTGATGGACATTCTGGGAGTCGAAAAAGAAACCGTATACCGTCGGCTTAGGGAAGAGGTACCTTTTTCCTTTGAAGAAGCCGCATTGATTTCTAAAGAATTAAAAATATCCCTGGATTTACTTTTAGGTATTGAAACAGAAAAACAAAGGCCTTTCCGTTTACAGTTGGCGGATTTTGAATACCCGAATGAAATAGAGTATGAGATCTGGGAAAATTTCAACAGTCATCTTTCGGAACTGGCTGAAACGAACTCTTTTACTACAGCCGAAGCATGGACCAGTATTCCTTTTCCTTTTTGTTACAATTATTATTACCTTACCAAATTCTATATTTTTAAATGGGCTTTTCAGGTACATAACCATAATCCTATAAAACGTTTTGACGAGATACAGGTAGATGAAAGGCTTTATAAGATTGCCAAGGAATATTATACTATTTATAAAAAAGCCTCTGTGTCGGAATATATTGTCTCAAATGCTATTTTCAAAGATGTTATCAAGGATGTGAAATTATTTTATGATCTTAACCGCATTTCAAAAGAGGAATTAAATTTGATTATAAAAGACATGGAAGGCTGCATTGATTTCCTGGAACAAATAGTGATGCGTGGCGGTTACAAAACAAATGAAAAGGAAATAAGGGTATATGTATCAAATCTTAGTATCGATACTAATTATGCATTGATTCAGGGAGGCAATCAGTATATAACTTTGTTAAGGACATTTATTCTGAATTCGGCAGTAAATACGGATAAAGTTACCTTTGATTACATGAAGCAATGTTTTACTTCTTTAAAAAGATTGTCTACTTATATCTCAATGAGTGGAGAAAAAGAAAGGATAAAATATTTCAATAATGAAAGGAAACATATTCAATCCTTAAAAATATGACCCCCATGCGGCAACTTCCTTGTTTTCTACTATCCTATGTGCTCTCTTATGATAAAGCATGATCTTTTCCCAAAGCACTATTGATAGAATTCGTAATAAATAATAAAAGATAAAAATAAGATTCCTTTTTAACCACTTACTTCATAAATCTGCTTTTTACCTTTTATTCCCTAAGTTACATTATAATTTAATGTTTTCTTATCTTTCTTTTCTTTATCCGTATTCCGGAAAATATTGGCAAATAATTTTTTCCCCAGCTTAGTCCGTTTGGAGTAGGTCTCATAGGTATCCGTAGAAAAGTTGAAATCATTTTTCCATATATACCGGGGACTAATGTAACAGTAAGTAGATTCTACAACCGTACTGTTATCGGTAAAAGTTCCTTCTTCGGTTAAATCTTTCTTCTCAGGTGCCAGGCAAGTAATGCCCTTTTCCATACATCCTTTCTTTAAAGGCTGTATAATGGAATCATATTTATCAATAATTTCATGCCATGAGAAATTATCGTATATGGTATCCCCCATCTTTTGAATAGGGCGGATCTGGAGCAGATTGAACTTATACCCTCCGAATACCCGGAAAAAGTCTTTTAATTCATCCAGATTGTCCCGATTGACCGTATAATTAAGCCGGATCTTAAAATCCGGGTATTTGTTTTTAATCTCTGTAAGTACAGAAAGCGCATTATGAAATTTTTCAAAAGAAGCATTTTCCATAAAATACTCATACGTTTCCTTCGTTACTCCATGGACAGACAAGGTAATCTCATTCAGTCCGGCTTCTACCAGTTCCCGGAGATTATCATCGGATAACAGGTTGGCATTGGTAGTCATAGAGATATAAGGAATATTGTATTTTTTTCCGAGTTTGATTAATTCCATGTTATATGAATGAATCATAGGCTCTGCACCGCAACCGATCTGAAGCTTCAATGCCCTGTGAAATAATGATTTTGCCAATAAAGGAAAGTCACTTTCGGCAAATTTACCTTTCATCGTTTTCCTTTTCTCAGGATCACTGAAATAACACATTTTACAACGAAGATTACATGCTAAAACAGGATCTATAAAAATTCCAAGATACCTTTTTCTGAAAAGATGCAGGCAATAAATTCCGAAACACTTGATATGCGTATTATGGATATACCGGTTTAGTTTTAATAACCCATATATATTTTTCATTAAAACACTCTTTCTTAATTAATCAGAAAGCAAAGATAAGGAATTATGGGAATCGGGTCTTGGGTTTTCTTTAATTTTTTGATCCCTTCGTCCATTCCTCACAGAAGAGATCCTTCTGCCAGGTCTATATATAACTCATCAAACAGGATACCACGCATAAAATAAATTCTAATAAATCAGTTGTTACATTTTCCCTTCTTAAAACAGTTCTATTCGTATCCGGCAACATAAGACTCTATCTCTTTTCCATAAAAAGCTACTATTTATTTTATAATTACCATCTGAACTTATCACTACCGGGGAATTTCCTACTCTTCTTCCCTCCATTTCATTTACCAAATCTCCATTCCATAAAAATACCAACACGCTGCTTTTCAAAAATATAAAATTAAAAAGGAAGGCAAATCATTTACTTTAGGATTTACTAATCCCAACGGATCTTTTCTCTTCGGCTTATATTTGTATCACTCGTTTTATTCAATTCAGTCAGTGAAATAAATCCATGAAAAATACAATTCCGATAAAAGCATTCCAATGCATTCCGACCTGTATCCTCCATTATAAACCAGAAATAAACACAACACAATACACTAATAATAAAATAAAATGAATAAACTAACATTTCTTTTTTTATTTACCGGCATATTTCTTTTTTTACAAACACCATATGCCCAATCATCAAAGATATCGTTGAATAGTTCGAATCCGGAAATTACCTGGAAAATCAAACCTCAGGCAGATGTTTCCGATACCGGCAATCAAATCTCTGTGCCGGGATACCAAATGAACAATTATGTAAAAGGCGTAGTCCCTGGTGTTATATTCACAGCGTATGTAGAAGCCGGAATGGTCCCCGACCCCAACTATGCGGATAATATATACAATGTAGATGAAACATTTTATAACCGACCGTTCTGGTATAGAACCGAATTCGAATTACCTTCCTCTTATACAAAAGGACAACGGATATGGCTCCATTTTGACGGAACCAATCGTTTCGCGGATTTTTATTTTAACGGGACAAAACTATCCGGGACACCCACCTCCACAAGAGATGTCAGCGGGCATATGATCCGTACCGGGTATGACATTACGGATTTAGTAAAAAAGACCGGAAAAAACGCAATTGCCGTATTAATTACCGATGCGGACCAGAAAAAACTACGGAATTCGGAAGAACCGTTCGGCATTACTTCCAGCCCGACTTACCTCGCAGGTGCAGGCTGGGACTGGATGCCATACGTACCGGGAAGATTGGCTGGGATTACAGGAAACGTTTACCTTTCCATTACCGGGGATGTGACTATGGAAGATCCATGGGTTAGATCCGACCTGCCGACATTGGAAAAAGCAGAAATATCAGTCATCACGGATTTGAAAAATGCCACTTCCGATCCGAAAACAGTAACGATAAACGGAGTTATTCAACCGGGAAATATCACCTTCTCTAAAGAAATAACGGTAGAAGCAAACTCAACGGCCCCATGCTCCATCAATAAGAACGACTTTTCTCAACTCGTTATTAATCATCCCAGGCTATGGTGGCCGAACGGATATGGAGAACCGAACCTCTATACCTGCAACCTCTCCTGTGTGGTAGATGGCAACATCTCAGATGAAAAAGAAATCTCATTCGGCATTAAGAAATATGAATACAAAATAATTGATAACAAAGTAGGCATGCCGGTTATGACATTCTTCATCAATGGACAAAAGTTGTTCCTCAAAGGAGGAAACTGGGGCATGAGCGAATACCTGCTCCGCTGTCACGGGGAAGAATATGAAACTAAAATCAGACTGCACAAGGATATGAATTATAACATGATCAGGCTATGGACAGGCTGTGTAACCGATGATGAATTTTATGACTATTGCGATAAATACGGCATCATGGTCTGGGATGACTTCTGGATATATTTTTCTTATAATAATGTAGAACAACCGGAAGCCTTTAAAGCCAATGCACGGGATAAAGTCAGACGTTTAAGAAACCATCCTTCTATCGCTCTATGGTGCGGTGCCAACGAAACACGCCCTGCACCTGAACTGGATGAATACCTCAGAGAAATGATAGCAGTAGAAGACAATAACGACAGAATGTATAAATCCTGTTCCAACCAGGACGGATTATCCGGAAGCGGCTGGTGGGGAAACCAACCTCCCAGGCACCATTTCGAGACCTCCGGCAGCAACCTTGCATTCAATGATCCTCCGTATCCTTACGGAATAGATTACGGATACGGATTACGTACGGAAATAGGAACCGCAACTTTTCCGGCATTTGAAAGTGTAAAGGAATTTATTCCGCAGGATCAAAATGGTGGCCTCTTCCCACAGATGAACAATTAAAAGACGACGACGACAATGTATGGAATAAACATTATTTCGGAAAAGAAGCTTCCAATGCAAACCCGATTAACTACAAAACAGCAGTAAATACGCAGTTCGGGGAATCATCCGGACTGGAAGAATTCTGTGAGAAAGCTCAGTTCCTGAACATCGAAGTAATGAAAGGAATGTATGAAGCCTGGAATGATAAAATGTGGAACGATGCAACCGGCATTCTGATCTGGATGAGCCAGTCTGCCTATCCGTCATTCGTATGGCAAACCTATGATTATTATTACGACGCCACAGGAGCTTACTGGGGAGCAAAAAAAGCCTGTGAGCCTTTGCATGTACAATGGAATTGTTCCGACAACAATGTGAAGGTAATCAATACGACTTCCGATGATTTAAAAGATGCGCATGTAAAAGCAACGATATATGATATAAACGGAAAAGAAAGACTGGAGTACGGAAAGTCCGCAAAAGTAAATATCCCGGCAAGTAACCTGGCAGAAGCCTTTGCCTTACATTTTAATCCATCGGACTTAGCGTATGGAAAGAAAGCAGTTGCTTCTTCGTCTACGGACGGTAAAGAAGCCTCCATGGTAACAAGCGGTGGTTCCGGAAGCCGGTGGGAAAGCGAATACAACGATCCGCAATGGATTTACATAGATTTAGAGAAAAAAGAAAAAATCGAACGGGTGATTCTCAAATGGGAAGCTGCCCATGCACAAGAGTACCATATCCAGGTTTCCAACGATGCAAAAAAATGGAAAACTGTGTATACCCGCAAAAACAGTGAAGGAGGAACAGAGGAAATACAACTCAAACCTGTAACCGCACAATATGTAAGGCTCGAATGCAACAGCCGTGCCACCCATTTCGGGTATTCCCTGTTCAACTTCGAAATATACGGAAAAGAGAATATGGAAATGGCTTTAAGTCCCCTTCATTTTATCCGGCTGGAACTGACCGATGCAAACGGAAATCTTATTAGCGATAATTTTTACTGGCGAAACGGAGTTAAAGAGCTGGATTATACCCAACTGAATACATTACCGGAAGCCGATTTATCATGTACACTGGTAAGTAAAAAAAATACGGAAGGCAAAGGAGAAATAGAAATCCTGGTTAAAAACAATTCCCATACCGTTGCTTTCGGAAACCGGTTGCGGTTTATAAACCCATCCACGCAGGAACGGATACTGCCTGTTATCATGTCCGATAACTATTTCACCTTATTACCGGGAGAAGAAAAAACAGTTACAGTGGAAGTGGCCTCCGTATTTCTGAATGGCGGAATGGATATATTATTAAAACAATACGGAAAAAGCGAGCGTAAGAAACTTTCTGTTACATTCTGATAGATAGAAAACTTTCTGATAATAACCTTTTATATTTCAGGCATGGATTGCAGGCTCTTGATTATCTTCAAGACCTTTGCAATCCATGCTTTCTCATATTTCTCCCTTTTGTTTTTAATTTTTTGCAGTAAATATTTGCATTCTGCAATATTTAATTGTATATTTGTATTCGTAAACAAATAAAAACAGAAAATAGGATATGGATTCCTTCCTTTTTAAACACATCTTTTCGCCTCTTCTTCTGATTCTCTCAGAAGAAAAAAGGATGCCTGTTTTTATTCCATATCAATTAAATTTTTGTTTACTCACCGGAAATATGACGGAAGAACACCCCTATCTTCTTCATCCTTCTCTTCCTGTTTCTATTCTTTCCGGAATGACTTCTAACACGGGTAAAGGAGATAAGTATCCCTTTATGGATATCTTTTTTAGAAAATTGGTACGTACTTTTCTATGCCCTTTTGCGTTTTTTCTTGCTATTTCTCCGTTTTTCGGGAGGAAATATTCATAAAATACGTTAAAAATATATCTTTTTTGATAGATTATAGTCCCAACTAATACGGGATAGTTGGACAACTAATACGGGAAAAAGGCCGTTTTTTCGGTCAAAATCGACCAACTATCCCGTATTAGTTGAGCATTTATGTCATATTAGTCCTTCAACTATCCCGTATTAGTTGAAGAACTAACCCGACATCGTTGAATTTTCCGGAAAAGAATACCGTTTTTTGTACAAAACCGTCAAAAAAAAGACAAAATATTCTTCTTTATTAAAATAAAGTTTCAGATTACAATCCTTTTATTAAATAAATATTCAAATATAATTCCATAAAATCTCCTAAAAAAACAAGATATAGGTAAGATAGATCTCTTTATCCAAACATTTGCTTTCATAGATTCGTTATATGTAACTGATAGCAATAACGCTATTATAAAATCTTAATTATAAAAATTATGATAAAATTAGAACCATACGTAAGATACAACGGGAATTGTATGGAAGCTTTCGGCTTTTATAAATCTGTTCTCGGAGGAGAATTTGTATATGTGATGCGTCACAAGGATAACCCGGAAAAAGACCATCCACTAGCAAAAGAAGACGAAGAAAAAATTCTTCATATTGCTTTACCGGTGGGTGATACTGTTGTATTAATGGGTGCAGACACAACATCGGATATGCCGGCAAATGTAGGAAATAACATTACGTTATCTCTTAGTATTCAGGAAGAGGAAGAAGTAAAACGTATATTTAACGGACTTTCCGAAGGAGGAAATGTCACAATGCCGTTACAAAAAACATTCTGGGCTGACTTATACGGTGAATTTACAGATAAATTCGGTATCAACTGGCTTGTGAGCCGTGCCAAAGGAGAAGACGCGTGATAAAAGATAATCAGGAAAGTAAAAGCCATCCTCCAGGTGAGAAAGAAGAATGGCTTTTATGCTTCTGTATTCCCTCGTAATATTCTATTAAACGGGTTTCCTGTGTCTTATCTCCATTAGATACGATTGTTTTCTCTGTCCAATTCCCTTTTTCATCATACCCATACGTGAGCTCACTCATCGTAGATTTATCCTGGTACGTATTCTTGATGAAAGAAACATCTCCGGAATCATTGTACCGGTAAGAAATACGGGCTCCCTGATAAGATGGCAGCATTTCATCATTTTCAAAATACTCCCCGTTTTCATCTGTTCCCCAGACATGCCTGGTTTCTTCCCAATCCCTGAAGTGTAATTCCTCCACAAGCTGGTTATTATTGTTATATATTTTTTTTATTTTTATATGATCCCGCGTTTCCAGGATGCAATTTCCTTTCCTGTCATATTCGTAATAAACAGACCTCGAAAACGAAGTGCCGAAACTTTCTAAAAAGCCCTCTTCATTATATGTATATACCATAGTGGAAATAAGCTTATCGGGACTTTCCGCCTTATAAGTATCAAAGGACACTAATTTACCGTCTTCATTATAAAGGTAGTTAAGGTAAATATATGTGTTTCCCCAATAATTCAATTCACGCCTGACGATTTGTCCTTCTTCATTGAAATAAAATTTATGCGTATTCTCTCCGGTCCAGGTACATACGGATTTTACCTTACCTTTTATATTTCCTTTGTCCATTATATCATTTGCTTTTACAGCATACGTAATCAGTATAAAGATACAGCATACGCAGGTTCTGATGAATTGAATTTGCCTCATCGTTGTGTTAGTGTTTTCTTTTTATGATACCATTCTGTTTTCAATCCAACTATCTTATTTTATTGCTATCTTTTTCGTAGCACAGCCTTATAGAGCACATGTTCTTTCAACGGATGCCCGTCCGGAACAACCGGGTGCGGAAAAATGCGTTCTTTTTCCATTCCGATTTTCTGCATCACCCTTTCCGAAGCTTTATTCGGAAGAGAAGTAAAAGACCAGAGAATATCAAAAGGCAAATGTGCTGCGGCATACTCAAGGCATGCCTTTGCTGCTTCCGTGGTATATCCCTGATTCCAGTACGGATAGCGGATACGCCACATGATTTCAACTCCCGGTGCGAAATCCACATCAAAAGAGAAATGGTGAAATCCGATACATCCGAGAAAGACATTGTCCTCTTTACGTTCCATGGCATACAGGCCATAACCGCGTTGATGAAACTCCTGTTGTATCAAGTCATAAAATTCCAGCGATTCCTGTTCTGTCAACCGGTTAAGAAAAAATTCCATGACACGTGGGTCAGCATTCATTTCAATAAGTGGATAGATATCTTCTTTTTTCCAGCCCCTTAATATTAACCGGGATGTTTCCATATATATCATAGAGGATGAATAAGTGTTTTTTCCATAAAAATAAAGTTTCTCTGAAATAACCTGTCAGGAAGAAAAACAGGATACATCAAGTTTCATATTGTAATTATAATATTTCTCATCTTTATATTCAATGTATCCTTCATCCAGTAGAATAAATCCCAACCGGGAATAAAAAGTTACATTCTCCGGCAGTTGTGTCGTTAATCCTATTACCTTACAGGCAGGCTGAGAGGAAATAAGTGTCCGGATAAAATGCGTTAACATATAGGACCCGACCCCCGTTCCCTGGTATTCATTTTTAACAACGACCATGGATAAATAATGAAATCCGGAAGACTTTACCGACTCTTCCAGCACATTTTTATTGATGGCATCCAAACGAAGCATACGCAACAATGGATCTGCTCCGAAGTGAAAGATAAAACCCGGAATTCCTATCTTTGCATAGAGGCAGATACTGTTCTTTATTCCTTCCGGCGGAATCAGGGTAAAGGTTCCGATTATTTTTCCCGTATCCTTTTCCTTTACCACGTGGGTAAATGCCTGCTTGTGGTTAATCATTAAAAGGTTGGTTTTAAATAACCAGCGTAACCCTTCCGGCAATTGCTCTTTCTTTTTAAAAATAAGGGAATAAGCCGGATTGGCAATAAACGCATGGGTTAAAATAGCAGCGACTTCATTTATTTCCGAAGGCCGGATCTTTTCGATTACAAGATGGTCCATACTTCTTTTTTAATTATCCATTCCGAAGGAAAGATCAAAGATAATAGAACTTCTTCTCTGTTGACCGGTTTATTCTATTTTATTTATACAGCCAGCCGGAAGTACCTAATCCGGCATCCCTATTAAAATTTCCCGGTTATATATTGTTTTGTTCCTATCCTTCATTAACTTTGTTATATGAAAGAAGATCTTGATAATTTCTATCTCCGGTGTAAAGAACCGCAACAAAGTACGTTATTGGCATTAAGAGATATTCTTCTTGTAAAAGATGAAAATATTTCGGAAACCCTGAAATACGGGATGCCCTGTTTCCTGTATAAAAAGAATATATATTGTTACCTGTGGACAGATAATAAAACAGGAGAACCTTATATCCTTATGGCAGAAGGGAATCACCTGAATCATCCTTCGCTGGAAACAGGAAACCGTTCCCGCATGAAGATCCTGCGGATTGATCCCACCTCGGACCTTCCTCTTTCTGTAATTGATTCTCTTCTCACTGAGGCAATAGAGTTATATAAAAAAGGAATCGTAAAACTAAAATAACCTGTTATCCGGTTACATATGTCCCCCTTCCAGGTCAGCCATAACAAAAACAAATCAATAAAAAAGGCAGTCTTCCCGGTGTAAAAAGGAACAGGTAAAGAAGAGTTCTCTTTCAAACATCCATCCCTCAAACAAATTAAATTACGTTAACAACAGCCCGTTTATCAAACAATCAGGGAAAATGATTGTTTCAGAAATATATATAAAAACGATAGTATATGAAATATTCTGTTTGGTCGCTGTTAATAGCAATTGTAGGCATTATGTTTACCGGTTGTGTAAGTAAAGGCAAGTTTAATACGTTACAATCATAATATACGGAGTTAAGCCGGAATTATCAGGGTTGCCAGTTGCAACTGACTGAAAACCGTACCATGGTATCAAGTCTGGAAGACAGGCTGGCCGAAGCCCGGAGAAATAACGAGGAATTACGGGAAACCCTAAGCCAGATGCTTGCGCAGAATTCCCAGGGAAATGTAAACATTGGAAAACTGGTGGATGAGATCAATGCCTCCAACCGCTTTATCCAGCACCTGGTACAGGCTAAAAACAGATCCGATTCCTTGAATCTGGTGATGGTAAACAACCTGACCCGTTCGCTTACCCGCGAAGAAACACAGGATATGGATATTCAGGTATTAAAAGGAGTAGTCTATATTTCTCTGGATGATAAGATGCTATATCGGTCCGGTAGTTATGAGATAAGCGATAAAGCCGGGGAAATCCTTAGTAAGATTGCTAAAATTATTCAGGATTATAGAGATTATGACGTATTGGTGGAAGGAAATACGGATACCGATCCGATTACTCGTCAGAACATACGTAATAACTGGGACTTAAGTGTACTTCGTGGTTCTTCTGTCGTGCAGGCATTGCAGGAAACGTACGGGGTAGATCCCAGACGGTTGACGGCTGCCGGTCGTGGGGAATATAACCCGATTGCCAGCAACAACACGGCAACAGGGAAAGAGCGCAACCGCAGAACGCAGGTAATTCTTACTCCGAACCTGGATCAGTTTATGGATTTGATTGAACAGGCTCCGGCAAGTTCATTCGACAGATATTGATATCTATTAAAAGAAAAAAGGGAGAAAATTAAATAGCAAAAAGGTTCCTACAGAAATTCTGTAAGAACCTTTTTTTCTTTTATAATAATTGCCGTGGGCTGAGGCCTCACGGCTAGTTATATGACTCCACTCCGTGGCTGGTCGGTGAGATAATAATACACATAGGAAATGTGTGCAGCCCAAAGGGAAATAGTTATTGAAAATGATCCGATAAAAGAAAGATAACCTTCCATGGAACACAGCAGGTAGCAACCCATGAAAGAAAAAAACAACCCACCATCAACATTTCACAGCCACATAGTGGCGCCATGTTATTAGCCGTGAGGCCTCAGCCCACGGCAATTAAAAACGGCAATTACACACGCCACCTTACACGCGTTTTTCTTTCCGGAAAACCCTTATAAAAATAACATAAACCCTCCGGGTTTATTTTTCAGCGTCCGGATTATCTGTTAACCACTGTTGAAAAAGAGCCAGATGTAAACTTTCATCCGCGATTAATTTACTGAGCAGTTGAAAAGCTATGACAGTTATTTTATTAACCGGAAGCGCTTGTACCTTGTTCAGGATTCTATTATACTCCGCAATGGTATTGGTTTCCGATTCAATGCCTAATTGTACCGCTTCACGGGCACTCTTTCCATACGATACATATTTCGTATCATATTCCTGAGTTACCTCTCCTTTCAGTGCCAGAATAAAATCTCCCAGTTTATCCATGTGTTTCATCTCAACAAGCGCAATGCCCATCATTAACTCCCCGACCTCATCAAAAAGAGCTTCCTGGGAAATATACTGGTGAATAGCTGTAAGTTCCGAAAAATTATTGGTTCCTTTGTAAATATCATAAAACCATTCCGGTTCCACGCCTTCCCCGGGTTTCACATCCCCGAAGTCGGGATAAAGGATATCGGCATGACTGTACTTCATGGCATTGACAAGTCCCAGAGTAAGGTCATCCAGTTGATTTGTACCCCGCTGCTTAATAAGCGCCCGCATTTCGTTTGAATTTTTCATCTGTGTAGTATGTAGTAAATAAAATAATAAAATGCTGTCTTTTTCTACATGTAAACAAACAAAACAGACAAAGGTTGAGTGGAATATTTTGAAAAGATAAATAAAGAGACAAAGCATTCCTATGGCTTTTATAAAGACCGAATTATAAGAGCTTTACCCATCTACCGGCTCATGAATTTTCCTTTCGTGCCCGGACATAGAATCTCCGTCTTCTTTTTTCAACTGGGTAAATACCAGAGAAGATAACAGCGTCATTCCCCCCAAAATAAGAAAAGTATATTTAAATGACACTGCCAGGTTGCCACCTGTAAGCCATGAGGAACTTTCCGTTGCCCGTAGCACCATCGCCCCTACGGAAACCCCGAAGCTGGTAGAGAGTTGTTGTGCGATCTGGACCATGCTGTTTCCTCGGCTCGCCACCTCGTCCGTCAGGTCTGCCAGTGAGATCGTATTCATTGTGGTCATCTGGATGGAATTAAAACATCCGTATACTGCCAGTATGGGTACCAGCAATAACAGGGGAGTCGTTTTATCAGGAAGTGCGAATAAACAAATAACAATCCCTAATAATGCTGTGTTGGTAATTAAGATTGTCCTGTATCCCAACTTTCTGACCAAAGGGATGACCAGGGATTTTGCCAGGATAGTAGAAAGGGCGGATACCATCATAATCATTCCCGATTGGGTAGGCGTATGAAGGAATGCGAGCTGTAACATCTGGGGCAATAAAAACGGCATTCCTCCTATGGCCAGCCGGGTTAAAAGGTTCCCCTCCAATCCGACCCGAAGGGTTCTGATATTCAGTAATTTTAAATCGACAATAGGATTATTAATTTTCTTAGAATAAATGACATAAGAAACGCCCAGGAGCAATGCGGCCGCAAGGATAATAAGAGATCCGAAAAAAGAAATTCCGAACGATCCTCTTGCTTCCAGAAAGAAGGAAACAGATATTAAAGCAGTGGAGAACAGGAGAAATCCGGGTACATCCAGTTTTTTGTTTTCCGTTTAAAATCGGGCATTACTTTAAGTGCCATACAAATACCCGCGATCCCCACCGGAATATTAATCAGGAATATCCAGTGCCAACTGGCCACATCCACCAGCCATCCTCCCAACAGAGGACCGATGAGCAAACCGACCAGCCCCGGTACCGTGATAAAATTGATCACAGCGAGCAATTTATCTTTCGGGAAAGCATATATCAGCGACAACCTTGCGACAGGTACCATCATAGAACCGCCTGTTGCCTGCAAAATACGGGAACATACCAATAAAGAATACGAACCGGACAACGCACAACACAAAGAACCGGCAGTAAAAAGAAAGACTGCCAGTATGAAGATTCGCTTTGAACCATACCTATCGGAAAGCCAACCGTTTAATGGTATCAACAACGCAAGCGTAAGCGCATAACTGACCACCACCGCCTGCATCTGTAAAGGCGAATGATGGAGGTCCTTCGCCATAGCAGGCAATGCGGTATTCAGGATGGTCGTATCCAGCGATTGCATAAACATGGCGATCGCTACCAGCCAGGGTAACTTCGGGGATGGTGTGGTAATTGTTTCCAAAAGAAAAACCAATTATATAAGTTCAGTGTTCCGGAGTAACTTTTCCATGTTCTTTTCCCGTACCGGAAAAAGTACCGGATCTTTACAACAATATATAGAATACTTTTCTGTATAGGCTGTAAATTCATTAACCGGAAACGCATTGTAACCAGAAAATAAACAAAATGGAAAAGTAAAAGTTTTTCTTTCAAAGGGAATTTTCTATTGCCATTTCTAATATAAATATGGATGGAAGCATGGAAAAGATACGGTAATAAGTAATGGGTAATTCCTTTTTATGCTGTTTCAAAAGAAATGGTTTTACTTTCTTTTTCCAGTGCTTCGCATAACCGGAAGGATCCTTTACTTGCTGCGGTTGAATTATCACTTCAATAAATATCTGTTGCCGGATAATAATCAGCATGTTTCTGTACGGATAAATTTATTATAATAAATAATACGGTGAATGGTAACCAGATAATTTTCTGAATCTTCTTAGCTATTTATAATTAAGTTACGAAAGAACTAAAAAAAAGGGTGAAATAAACCACCGGTTTTTTCCGGAAACCTCAAACTTATTTGTTTTGAGCCTCGTTGTTTTCTATAGGCGCCTTGCAGGTAATGTCCGCAGGTTATTAGTAAAAGGGAAATAAGAGTTTCGTGATTTTCGATAAAACCTCTTTTGCGGGCAAAGGAATAGTAAAAGAAGAAATCCGTACTTTTCAGCTTTCTCCGATAATGGAGGCTGTAAGAATTAAGGGATGGCATATAATCTATGCAGCCATCTTTATTCTCATTTCACTTAAACATCATTTGATGTCTTAATACGTTTAACTGATACTGCAGCTCTTTCAGTTCTTTTCTACAGGTCTGAGAAATTTCTGTAATTGTTTTTTGTTCTTTTAACCGGTCATCTTCAAAAATAAATTTGGTTGTAAGAGAAATTCTATCATTGTCTAAAAACTCAACATAGGAAAGGGTTTCCACCACTTTATTATTCTCTTTGTACATATCTTTTGAAGTGGAGGGACCAAACCGATTTGTTAACTCCGCTTTAGAAATCCCCAGTTCCGTGAAACCGGAGAATTTACTGAACCTACTTGCGTCTTCAGGATTTACGGAAGGATGCAACGAATTGCCGGAAGCACAGGAAGTAAACAATATACTAGTAGCAATGTAGACGAAAAATAAATATTTTTCCATATCACGCATTTTATTAGATAAGTCATTCATTAAATCAGCACGGTAATTTACTTCCTTCTTCCTTTACGGGATTTATCCGGTATTATTCTTCATTCCTGTTTTAAAACGAAAAGAAGTATTTTTTATTGGATACATATCCGTCAGAAAGGTTTAATCTGCTATATAAATTAATGAGTTCTGGTTAATGTTAAGGTGGCTTTGTAGGAATATTCCCCTCCGATACTTTGTTCGAGGATCATCGTTTCCTTATCCCGGCCAATAAGCAACCAGTATCCGGTAAGTAATACATTCCTGATCCGTAATATTTTATCTTCAATGATATATGTAAAGGACTCCCTTTCCGGTTCCGGATCGCCTTCCCCTTTTATATCATACTGACCGCGCTCTTCGGTATAAAATATCATTCCTATATCCGAATTTTTTATGATTTCCCCTCCATTGTAAGATTCAATCATTATTCCGTGCCAGCTTGTTTGTGCCAGAGAATCAAATGCAAGAGCAGGATCCTTATCGTCATCGCTGCAACTCATGAAAAAAATATATGGAAATAAAATCAATACCAGCATGTTACATGTTTTCATTTTTCTAAAAGTTTTATATGGATATCTATAAAGTGAATTCCGGAACCATAGAGGAATTGTCATTCGGAAGTAAAAGTATGTAAAATATAGGTTAATATCTCTGAACCTATACGAAAGAGTAGTATCTTTGATCTTAAGATATATTCCAAAGAAAGGTAATCTTGCGGTTTTCAGTGTTAATAAAAAATCAGATATGGCGGAATTGTTATTTGTACAAACACATCCTTTACAATATTTTACGGAAGAAGAAAAACAAACGGATTATTCAGAAAGAGATAGTCATTACATCAGATGTCCGGAAGCTATGGAAGAATTAATAGATACAGATGCTTATATAATAGATTATCGCAACGAAAAAATATTCTATTTGACAAAGAATTGTCCTTTGAAGAATTCTTTCCAGAGCCAGTTATCTGGAAACCGGTCACAGCGTTTTAATTTTTTAAATACCCTTATTCCGGAAGAAGACTTGAAAGTAAATAATGTATAATTACTGTAACCTATTTAATTGAGAATAATATGAAAGCGGAAAAGATTATTATCCTGGCTCTTTTTGTTTTCCTTCCACTATCCGGATGCCGGAATAACAAGGAGAAGAGCATTTCCACTAAAACTTTACAGTCCGGAAAAATAGAATTAACCATCCATCCGGAAAGCTATGACACCATCCCCGAAAAAGTACCATTAAAAATATGGAACAATACACCGGACACCATTGAGTTCGAGGCTAAATACAAGATCGAAAAACTGGCTGGTAATACATGGGTCCCGCTGGAGTTTTCCGATGAAATAGCTTTTATTGATATATTGTATATTCTTGCTCCCGGGCAATGTAAGGTATATGATATTTATCTCTACCCGGATATAGCGGAATACCAGCCGGGCAGATACCGGGTACACAAAATGATAATGGAGAATACCGGTACAACATCTCATTATGCAGTGTTTGATATTACAGGTAAATAAAAAAGGCAACGATTAATTGGTTGCCTTTGTATAGGAGAAATAGTGTTTTTTCTTCCGAGGAAATACGATAACTTACCGCGTTGCTTTTATCATACCCCGGAAATATCCGATAGATTCTCCGATTCCGAGAAAAGGATCTTTCATATTTTTTTCATGTTCCAGGCTACAGACTCCGTCGTACCCTACTTCCCGAAGCATTTTTACGAAAGCAGGAAAATCAATGATCCCCCGGCCGATCTCAACCGAATATCCTTTCTTAGTAGAATCGGTTACATCTTTAATATGAATATCAAATACGCGGCTATGGTATTTTTTCAGGTCAGCAACCGGATCTTTTTCGTTACGCAGGTCATGGCCGATATCCAGACACATACCCATACGGGGGTCCAGCTCTTTTGTATGGTTCCAGACATCATCGGCATCCGGGTATAATTCGATATCCGGTCCGTGCAGATGGATGGCATATTTGAAATCGTACTCCTGAACCTTTTTGTTGACATACGGCAGGAGTTCCACATCGGGCACACCGACAATCATTTTTACACCTACCCGCCGGGCATATTCAAATGCATGATCTACCTCTGCTTCTGTCTTCATATAAATAGGACCTACCGCATATCCCGTCACGCCTTTTGCTTTCAGCCGGGTATGAAAAGCCGCTATTTCTTCATCCGTACTATTGAAAGGCAAATGAAAATCTTTGATGCATAGATAATGTACGTCCAGTTTTTCCATTACCTCCAGTGTCGTATCCAGGTCGAAATTCACAAAGGTAAATCCGGCCATGCCGACTTTGAATTTTTCTCCGGCTTCCGCAACGGTTTCTTTACCGGGTTGTTGAGAATATACACAACACATACACAGCCAGACGGCTAAAGAAAAGACAATTCGTTTCATAGCATTATTCAATAATTAGTAATAAAATAGTTACTGCAAATGTAAAAAATATAGGAGGAATGACAAATAGAAAAAATAAAATCATTATTTATCGGGCATTACACAAAGAAAATGTAGTCCTTTATCTTTTCAAAAGAAGGAAATATTTTCACTGACACTCCCATAGAAGGCGGAAAAGATTATCTTTTTTCCGAACGCGCTTTTTCTATTTCTCCGATGTGCTCATACGACCAATCGGCAAAACGTTCAATCAGGGGTAACAAATCTTTCCCCAGATCCGAGAGTTCATATTCTACACGTGGGGGTACTTCCGGATGCACCGTCCGGTTAATAAAACCATCTTTTTCAAGGATGCGGAGTGTACTTGTCAATACTTTCTGGGAAATATCCACAATGCATTTATCCAATTCATTAAACCGCATTCTCCCATTTTCCCCCAGCGTGATTATAATTATCATGGACCATTTATTCCCGAAATGTTCCATGACCATCCTGAAAGGACAATTTTCCGTATAAGGATATTTTTTCAAAAATTCTTTCATTGCAAATCCCTGTATTTCAATAATTCAAACGTTAAAGTAAGCTACTAACCACTATGTAAGTTATTGTTTATCAAATTAAAACCGAATACTTTTACACTTTCCAAAAGTAAGTAACTTTATTATTATCTGCAAGTATGAAAAATATGAACCCAAAAGAAAAAGTCGTAATTTATTATTTCTCAGCGACAGGAAACAGCCTCAAGGCAGCGTTAGATATTGCCTCTTATTACCAACAATCAGAAGTAAAAAAAATTACCCGGAAGAACAGTACGTTACCTCCTACGGATAGCACGATGATCGGTTTTATTTTTCCCGTTTATATGGGAGGTCTGCCAAAAATTGTTTCGGACTTTCTGCGGAATTTTCCCTTCCGGAAAGATATTTATTATTTTTCTGTTGCCACCTATTATACGTATAAAGGTTCTACGTTATCGGTAGTAGATAAAATATTGCATGATAGAGGCATCCGATTAAATTATGGGAATTATATTCCTACGGTAGGAAACTGTCTGAAAGAATATGAAGTTCCCGCATCGAAAAGACCGGCGATATTAGCAAAAGCGGAGAGAATTACAAAAGAAATTGTAGAAGATGTAAAAAGAAGAACCGAAAAATCACCATCCGGGTATTGCAGGATATCAGACAAATTGCATAAAGGCCTGTTCAACCTATTCTTTAAAAATACGTACCGGAAATTTATACGGGAAGATACCTGTACCGGGTGCGGCCTATGCAGTAAGGTATGTCCTGTGAATAATATCTCAATAAAAACCGGTAAGCCTGAATGGGGCCGGGATTGTGAATCATGTCATGCCTGTGTGCACTGGTGCCCGAGGCATGCCATTAACATAGGAAAATCGAAAAGAAGATTACAGTATCATCATCCGGATATAAAAATAAATGCATTGGTATAACTAATTTCAGGAATCCGCAATGTATCTGACTTTTCTTTCTTATTTAAATAGATGATTGTTTCTGCGATATATTAAAAATAGGGTTGTACTTTTGTTATTTATACATTTAAAAAGAAAGCAGAGCAATGGCAGAAGATAAACCCAGATTGGCAAGGTTAACCGCAATTATTACTCAGTTGCAGGCGAAACAAATCGTAACGGCAACTGAAATTGCAAAGAAGTTCAATATCTCTGTCAGAACCGTATACCGGGATATACGGACATTGGAAGAATCAGGCATTCCCATTACAACGGAAGAAGGACGGGGATATTCTGTTATGGAAGGGTTCAGGCTTCCTCCGGTGATGTTTACCGAAGAAGAAGCCAACGCGATCGTTACAGCGGAACTACTGGTTCTGAAAAATAAGGACACATCTTTTGTCGAACATTTTCAACGTGCTGTAACAAAGATTAAGGCCACCTTACAATATAACCAGAAAACAAAAACAGAATTTCTGTTTAACAGAATCCAAGTAAGGGATAATAAGGAAAATGAAAATACAAGCGATTATCTTATGACTTTACAAGCCGCGATCTCCGATTTCCGGTTGGTAAAAATCAATTATTTATCCCTGGAAAATCAACAAAGTGAACGAGTGACAGAACCCTTTGCGTTATATACCACGCATAGCAACTGGATACTGATTGCGTTCTGTCGGAAAAGAAATGACTTCCGGGCTTTCCGACTGGACTGTATTACAACCCTCAAGGTACTTCATGAATACTTTGAACCTCACAAAATTACCCTGGAACAATATCTGGAAGAATGCCGGAAAAAATTTATTCCTACCCCTGACATACCCTTGTCACAGGACAAAAGTACTTTTGCAGGAAATCATATAAAAAAGAACAATATGGAAAAAGTACAGGTTAAACCGTTTTGTGTAGTCGGAATTTCAGTAAAAACAACCAATGAGAACAATCAGGGAGCAAAAGACATCCCTGAGCTGTGGCAAAAATTTATGGACGAAAATGTATTGGAGAAGATTCCCAATAAAGTAGATCATACCATTTATTGTATCTATACAGACTATGAAGGGGATCATACAAAACCGTATGTTACGTTCCTGGGATGCAAGGTTGAAAACCTGGATCACATTCCCCAGGGACTTACCGGCCGGAAGTTTGACGGAGGGAATTACCTGAAATTCTCAGCAAAAGGGAATTTAGCGGAAGGACTGGTGATTAAGGAATGGATAGAAATATGGAATATGGACCTGGACAGAGGATATACTGCTGATTTTGAAGTTTTCGGGAAGAAGGCACAAAATCCGGAGAATGCCGAAATAGATTTTTACATTGCGGTAAAGTGAGAGATAAAAATATAATTCTACTATCCTGAAAGGATTAACCCGGTTGGTTTGATAGGTTATTTAACCGGCAGATCACAGGAGGATCTCAGTTTCGTAGCCAAGGGTGTGAAGCCAATAGGCTAATGAAATAATAAGATACTATAGGAATATACTAATCTATGTATGGCTATCTCAATGACAAGCCACGGAGTGGCGCCATATTATTAGCCGTGCTGCCTCAGCACACGGCACTTTATCAATACCTATCCGGAGCACAGGTTACACATACGGCAATAAATCAGCAGAAATCATTACACTGCGAAGGAATTCCTAAGAGTAAATTTTCATTCAAAAAAACAACAAGAAACTTGACTTCCGCCTGAAAAAGCCGTATCTTTGAAATGCGGCGGACAAGGTATCAACCAACCTGTGTACTGTGTTATAGAAAGCCCTGACAGCTTTTGTAACCTCTCTCGGAGTCTCCGGTCAGCTCTTTTACCGGAGCATTTTTCCTCTCCCGGTCAGGACTTAAGCGTCCAACCAACGGCAAACGTTCGCCCAACCAACGATAAACGAACGTTCAAGCAACGGTAAACGATCGCCCAACGTAGGTTGAACGATCAGGTTGCCCTTTCGATTACACAACATTGACCTAGCGTTTCCATAACATTCTCCGGTCGTTTATACAACAATGACCAGTTGTTTATACCACTTTAGCCGGCCTTTTTCAAATTTCGCCTTAGTCGAATTTTAAAGATAGGACGAATATCCCGGTTATAGAAGAAAAGTATGACTACCCCCACTCTTCCCTTCCATGAAGGGAAGTACCTTTTGACTTTGTCAAAAGGGGAAGGGTTTACCCATAGTTGAATAACCCGCAAGAAAACAAAGTTTAC
>JAJQEC010000030.1 GCA_021201815.1 Candidatus Azobacteroides sp.
AAATTATATTTTATATTTATTTGCTTAATATGAAAAATTAAAAATTTAATTTATATAATTTTGAAATGCTAAAAAGTAGTAAATTGTATTTTTTCATTTATTCAACATTGAGCATTTAGGAAGATTTAAAATGATATTGATGGTTCTTGTCTTTATTATTGTTTAAATTTTTTATAAAGTAGGATATGACAAAAAGTCATATTTTGCTCTATCTATTTTGCGAATAATAAATATTTTAATATCAAATATATTATTCTCAAATAAAATTTTTCTATCTTCCGAATCCAAACAGAAGTTTTATTCTATTATTTTGAATGATTATTAATTGTACTTATGGTAAAATTTTTTCTTTTTTCTATTATTTTATATATTGCTATCTTTTGCGAATAATACTTTTATATATAAAAAAACATCATATTCATATTGAATATGATGTTGTAATTCTTTAATTTATATTAGATTAATTTTTCAGAATGCTTTTAGACTCATATCTAAACTTTTTACAGAATGAGTTAATGCTCCAACAGAAATATAATCTACTCCACAGGCTGCATAATTTTTCAATTCTTTAAAAGTAATCCCTCCTGAAGATTCTATCTCATATTTTCCGTCAATTTGTCTTACGGCTTCTTTTGTCATAGGAATATCAAAATTATCTAACATAATTCTATCCACACCTCCTATTTCCAATACTTCCTGTAATTCTTCCAGATTTCTAACTTCTATTTCTATTTTGAGATTTTTATTTATTTTTTTTAGATATTTCTGAGCATTTTCAATAGCGTTTTTAATTCCTCCGGCAAAATCAACATGATTATCTTTTAACAGGATCATATCAAATAAACCTATCCTATGGTTTACACCACCTCCGATTTTTACAGCTTCTTTTTCTAGCATACGCATTCCCGGAGTAGTTTTTCTAGTGTCTAATACATTTGTTTTAAATCCTTCCAGCTCTTTTGCATATCTTTTTGTTTGTGTAGCAATTCCACTCATCCGTTGCATAATATTAAGAACTAATCTTTCGGTTTGAAGTAAAGATTGTACTTTGCCTTCTACTATAAAAGCAATATCTCCAGGCTTTACTTCTGCTCCATCTGATAGAAAAGTTTTCATTTCCAGATTTTCATCGAATTTTTCGAAAACTTTTTTAGCTATTTCTATTCCGGCAATAATGCCAGGTTCTTTTATTATTAACTGAGCTTTTCCCCTTGCCTGTTCGGGAATACTGCTTAATGTAGTATGGTCTCCATCTCCTATGTCTTCTAAAAAAGCCAATTCTAAGAGCTGGTCAATTAATTCATCCTTTTTTTTCATCCAAATAGATTTATAATAAAATTAAGTAGTTAAACTTTTAACAGTAAATAAATGATATATTAATTGGAAGCTTCTATCTTGATTTGATCGATTAAATATTGTTCGGATATCTTTTTAAAGAATATAGTTATTCTATATTCTCCTTCATTTGTTATAAGTTTTCCGATAGCGTATGACGAATTATTTCTTTCTCCTGTATGAATAATTTTGAAATCTATAGTTGAATAAGCCTCAAAGAATTTTTTTAACTCTTCTATTGCTTGGGCTTTTTTCACATTAGATTTATTAATACCTAATACTTTTATATCAATGGTTAATGTTTCTGCAAAATATTCTTGGATTTGTGTGATATTTCCATTTTTGAATCCGTTTATTATTTCCGGAGATATATTCTGAGCTGTCATAAAGCCTGAAAGGCAAAAAAGAATACTTATCAAAGTGACTCTGGATAACTTCATATTATTAATATATTAGGTATTTTATCAGAAATAAGAAACATTATAAATAACTTTAAGGTAGACTGAAAAATATGGTAATTAAGTTTCTAAACCTCCGATAATTTGTTTTACCGAGGTGTAATTATGCCTGATTAGATATTCTTCTATTCCTTTTGCTATTTTTTCCGGAGTGGTAGGATCAATAAAATTTGCAGTACCTATTTGAATGGCTGTTGCACCGGCTAATATAAATTCAATGGCATCTTTGGCATCCATAATTCCACCTAAACCAATTATCGGTATTTTAACAGACTGATAAGTTTGCCATACCATACGTAAAGCAATTGGTTTTATACAGGGACCTGACAATCCTCCTGTTACTGTCGATAATACGGGCCTTTTGCATTCACTATCTATAGCCATTCCCAAAAATGTATTTACTAAAGAAACACTATCTGCTCCTTCGTTCTCAACCGCTTTTGCAATTTCAGTAATATCTGTTACATTCGGAGAAAGTTTTACAATCAGTGTTTTCGGGTATATCTTTCTTACAGCTTTTACTACTTCGGCTGCAGTCCTGGTGGATGTACCAAAAGCCATGCCTCCCTCTTTTACATTCGGACAAGATATGTTTAATTCAATAGCCGGAATTTTCTCCAGCCCTATGAGTTTTTCTGTACAAGCAATATATTCTTCAACAGTGGAACCTGATACATTTATAATTATGTTAGTAGCATAATTTTTTATTTGAGGATAGATTTGACTAATAAAATAATCCACTCCTTTATTTTGTAAGCCAACAGCATTCAACATACCTGAAGGTGTCTCTGCCATACGGGGATAAGGGTTTCCTTCTCTTTTGAGAATGGTAGTTCCTTTTACAATAATTCCTCCTATTCTTGATAGGTCAAAAAAGTCAGTGAATTCTTTTCCATAACCAAAAGTACCCGATGCTGTCATTACCGGATTCTTTAAATTCAACTGATTAATATTCACATTTAGATTTACCATAATAACTTTTCTATATTAAATACGGGGCCTTCTTTACATACACAGACATGGCCTTCGTGAGTATTTTCTACACAACATAAACATACTCCAAAGCCACATGCCATTGTGTTTTCAAGAGAAACTTCACAAAAAATATTCTTGCTCTTTGCATAGTGAGCTACTGCCATCATCATCGGTTTAGGACCACATGTGTAAACATGATTAAAATCTGCGCTTTGTAATATTGAATGCTGAATAACATATCCTTTTTCTCCTATTGATCCATCTTCCGTAGTAAGATAAATATCTCCATATTTTTTAAATTCATTTAATTGCAACAAATCTTTTTTAGATCTTGCTCCTAAAAGAAAATTAGGACGAATATTATGAGTTTGAAGATAAGCTCCCCAGAATAGTAATGGAGCTACTCCACATCCTCCTCCTATTAAGAGAGGACTAGTTTGAGAATTTATAGGGAGAGAAAAGGTGTTGCCTAATGGTAAAATCATATTTGCATTCGCTCCTGGCTTGATTTGGGAAAAAGTTCTAGTGCCATTACCAACACAATGAATAAGAAGCCAGAATTCATTTTTTTCTTTATCATAGAAGTTTATAGAAAAAGGACGTCTTAAGAAAGTACTAGTGGAACCTTCTATCTTTACTTCTACAAATTGTCCAGGAAACATTTCCGGAAGCGGATCTGATGATGTAAATATTATTTGTGCATAATCTTCATTTAGTTGAAGATTTTCTTTTACTGTAACTTCTATAAGGTGTTTTTTTTTCATATTGAGGGAATTATTTTATAAATTCTCTTTGAAAAGTTCTATTTATTACTCCTTTTCCAGTACAAAGATACATAATTAATAGAATAGAACAGATAATTTAATAATCTTTGATTTATTGGTTTAGTATTTAAGTAATTATTTTTTCAGGAAAGAAAACGGTGAATAAGACCTATATTTTTAATTTAATATTTATTTGGAATGAAAATATTATGTGTAAGATCAGAATGTGGTATTATATATGCAGGAGTTAGGATTTATTCAAAGGAACTATTATCCGGAGTAAAAGTATCAAAAGTATTATCAGTATAAAAAATAACCAATTTACTTATTTTTTTTACAACGGGTACTGGTATTTCTTTTACTCCTAATGGAGAAATATCTGATTGCACTTTCTCAGCAAATGCTTCTTTTTCCTCTTTTATTTCTTTTTGTTGGCCATTTTTATTAATAGGATCAAATAAAGTATATTGAGTTGGAGTTATAGGAGAAGAACTACCAGATGAGGAATCTTCATTATTCTTAAACATGTTTCCTTTACCAAAAAGTAACCAATCCGTTTCAATATAATTATATCTTGTCAGAATTCGGTGAATTACATCTAAACTAGGCTTATTTCTTTTATTAAGAATATGAGAAATTGCAGAACGGTTTATTCCTATTTGTTCGGCAAATTCTCCAGGTTTTAGTCTTTCATAATCTATTATTTGTTGAATACGTTCTACCATCTTAAAGTCTGTTTAAATATGTATTTAATATTTTTAATACAAATGTATCTATATTATTTTACATATGCAAATTGTTTTGCAAAAAGCTTATTGTTACAATTGTGTTATTAATGTTACATAGTTAATTTTTACAATTAATTATACCTTTGGTTTTATGCATAATTAATTCAAGTAAAATTTTATTTTACCGAATTAATTAATTAGTATTTAAATATTTATATTTAATATACTTAATAAAATAAATGATAAATACTATATTTTCTCATCTTTTCCTATTTTTTTCAAATAATTTTTTTAATAATTAAAGGTAAATATACTAATAATTAATTGTTTACTATCATTAAAAATAATTTTATGTATTATTATATCTGTATTCATGAGCCAAAGATTTAGTCTGAATTTATAGTTCACAAATCTAAATATTCTATTTTTTTTGTATACAACTTTAAAATACTTTTTGTTTACCATTGTATAATACATGTGGTATTATTAGACTTTAATAACACATTTATATATATTTTTATTATTAGAGAGGAATAGATAAAAGATAGGTTAAATACCATATTCTCTTTATGGAATAATTTTTTTAAGGCTTATGCTGGAAAAGAGAATAAAAAATAATACTTTATAAATATGTAGCTTATAAATATAGATTTATTTTTATTTTTCAAAGAAAGCAACCTGTTTTATTT